>JAZDGI010000013.1:0-114876 GCA_043807085.1 bacterium
AGGAAAAATTCGGGCGATTGAATGGTTAATCCGGAAAAAATTAAACGTATCAACTCTGCCTGACTTTCCGGCCCGCCAGTTTGCCAATCCTCGGTTGGTTTATTCCAGCCAAAAGCGCCGGAGGGGAAGAATGAGGTAAAATAGATAAGAAGTCGCCATAAAAAGGTCGGAGGATTTAAAAGTTAAATTTTAACAAAATAAAAATATGGATAATATGGATAATAATATAATAAATATAAACCAAAGAATAAGAAACGCAAAACTGGGAAAAATTATTCTCCGCATAATTATTGGGACGGTTATCATAATGTTTATCTTTGGCGCTTTTGGAACCGTGGGAGCTGGCGAGCGGGGAGTGCTCCTTCAGTTTGGAGCGGTTCAAGATAAAGTATTTGACGAGGGACTCTTTTTTAAAATACCGCTTATCCAGAAAGTAGTAAAAATGGATGTTAAAATTCAAAAAGATGAAATCCCGGCCAGCGCTTCCTCCAAGGATCTACAGGTAGTAACTTCTAAAATTGCTCTGAATTATCATCTTGATCCAAGCACAGTAAATAAAATCTGGCAGGAGGTGGGGAAAAGCTACAACACTCGCATTATCGCTCCATCTATCCAAGAAGGAGTTAAGGCGGTAACGGCAAGATTCACGGCCGAGGAATTAATTACCAAAAGAGAAGAAGTCAAAGAGCAAATTAAAGCAAATCTTACCAGCAGATTATTTGAGCATGCTATTATGGTTGATGAGTTTAATATTATTGATTTTGAATTTTCCCCGTCATTTAATGAGGCTATTGAATCTAAGGTTAGAGCCGAACAGCTAAAACTTAAAGCTGACAGAGATTTGGAAAGAATAAAAATTGAGAAAGAACAAATGATAGCCGCTGCTCAAGGCAAGGCAGAAGCTATCAGGATTGAAGCGCAGGCATTGATGCAGAATCCTAAAGTGGTAGAACTTCGTTGGATAGAAAAGTGGGATGGAAAGGTTCCAGCTTACTGGGGTCAAGCCAGCCCGTTTATCGGAATAGACAGATAAAATAATCCCAAAAACCGACCAAATATTTATTGAATGTCCACCATACTATCGCCAATCGGGTCTCGCCCTATGGCGGGCAGGGTTTTTGGTGGAATAGATTTGGCCGGGGATTTACCCTGTGTATAACTTGTTAGGCAATCATAGCGTAAAAGATTATAATTATTATAGAGTCGAAGAAATAAAAAGATTATAATTATTAATTATATATAAAGAATATGAATAATAAAAAATTAGTGATGGCAGTTGCGATAACGGCCATCGTTGGGCTGGTCGGCGGTTTGCTTTTGGGCTATATGCAGGGGCAGAAAGTCGGATACACAAAAGCGGTGGCCGATGCTCAGGCCGCTAAAGACGAAGCCGTAAAAAAGGCGGGGGAAGATGTGGCGAAAGCCACGAACCCATTTCAGGCGACGAATCCGCTTGAGGGCGTAACCGCGAATCCGTTTCAGGATGCGGCGAAGAAACTGAATCCGTTTGCCGAATAAAAATTTTAAAAATAAACATAAGCACATCTTATTATTATGCTGAAAACAATAACATACCGCGTTAGGATAGGCGTTTTAATGTCTGTCGTCGCCGTTGGGCTTTTGGCCGCGCCGGCGTTTTTTATTTCGACCGTTCAGGCGCAGGCGTCAGACATTTCTGAAAAACTTCTGCCTCTGGCGACGGAGCTGGGCTGCGAGACAAAGGTGGCCTGCGCGTCATCATTCACGGCGAATTTCTCAAAAGGGCTTGATTTGGCCGAGAAATACGATATTTACAATACCGAGCAGAAAACGCTGGCGAAATCGTTTAAGCAAGAAGTGCTGGCAAACCTTACAGACGTCAGCGAAGGAGATTTTGAACAAAAAATTATTGAAATTGCGAATAATCTTGTGAAAAATAAGCCCAGTTTGGCCAAACAGCTTGGCGTGAATGCGCAAGGAGTTAAAGCAGCTGAGACAATTGTCGCCGAATTAAAGAGTGTTGGCGCTAATCTGACTGTTTGCAGTCGTCCAGCTGATACCCTCGCACGAGAAGAACTTATTACGTGTTTGAACGCGAGCCGGAAATTGGCGGAACGAGCGGGCGAGGTCAAAACTTATATCACGAAGGAAAGACTGACGACGGCAACCAATGCCTTGAATCTTGAAGAGTCGTTGAGACGCGGCGAATACGGCAATTTAGGCCTGACGGCCGACGAAGTGGGGATGAAATGTCTTCGGTCCGATTCGCCAGCAGTGTGCGATGAAATCGCAAGTAAATTTTTCGGCGAACAAGGCGTCAAAATGCTTAAAGAAGCGAAGGCTCAAGTGACGCAGACCGAAGAATTTTATCGTCAAAACGTCAAGGATTACACCTTGACAGTCTCTGGCGGAGGAACGTTTATTGGGAAAGAGGCGATCAGTGGAGTTTGTGAAAGCGCATTTAAAGAAAAGAATATTGCGTTGGTGCGCGCCTGTGGCGAATTTGCGGTGAAGAATGGGTTTGCTTCGCAAGTAGATGTGAGCCGCGCACTGGAAATTGTCCAGTCCGTCACCGATAAAAACATAAATTTTGACCTTTGTGTTCAGGATCCCGCCGCCTGTGATACTTACGTCTCAAATGAGTTGCGCGGCGAATTTGATGCGATGCGGGAAATAGACAAAATTATGCGTCAGGAGATGGGCTTTGACCCGATGCAGTGTAATCAGAGCGCCACGAACCCAGAAATCGGAAAAAAATGCTTAGAAGCGTCAAGGCGCGCCTTGCCGCAGATTGAAGCAATCAGCACAAATTCAAAAGAAGCTCAACAGCTTGTAGCCAATATCAAAAAACAGATTATTTTTGGAGAAGAAGCGCAGAATCAAAAGAACAAAATCCAGCAAGAATTGACAGTTGGCGGCGGACCGGGCGGTTGCAAAAACGAAGAGGAATGCAACAAATTCTGCGCGAAACCGGAGAACGGACCAGAATGTCTCGCTTTCGGTACTAAACAGGGTTTTTACAAAGAAGATGAAATAGCGCAACGTTTTGAAGTGTATAATCAGCAGTTTATTATGCCGACGGATTACATTCAGCCAATGTATCCAACAATGGCGTCAGGAACGCTTCCTAACGCAATGACCGGGGGAGGAATGGGCCAGAGTCCGGAATGTTTCGCGGCGATTCAGATGGGCGACTTTGCCAAAGCTAAGCAAATTTGTTCTGTGCTGCAGACATTGTCGATAAATCAAACGTCGATGGAACAATATCAGCAATCCTATCAGCCTGTCTGTCCAATGATTTTTCCGGCGCCGTGCCCAATGGGACAGTATCGAGAACAACAAATTATGAATGGCTGTTCAGTGTTTGGCGCGTGTGTTTTGTACCAAGGAACGAAGATTCAGTTGCCGACACAGCCGCAGCCGTGCCCGCAAGTGCCGCCTTGTTCTTCAGGGCAATATCATCCCACGGAATTTAATGGTTGTTTGAAAACGGAATGTCTCGTTTCGCAATGGCAGCAGCCGTCGTTCCCGATCAACCAAGGCGCCTGCACTGGCAGTCAAATCAGGTGTTATAGTCCCGGTAGTCCGGATGGCTGGTGTCAGATGCCGCCTTGTCCGGTAGTCGTACCAGCAACTTCTTGCCCCAGCGGAAACTACTGGGATGGGAGTGCCTGCGTGCCTTCAACGTCTGTGCCGCCAACTGCCTGTACCGGTAGTCAGGTTTGGTGTCCAAGTCCTTCGGGTGGACCCGGCTGGTGTCAGATGCCGCCCTGTTCGGTAACCACCACTCCTCCAGTAACCACTACTTGTCCCACTGGTCAGTATTGGTATATGCCGTCAGCCGGTGGAACAGGCTATTGCCGAGATAATGCCAGCGTCAGCGCTTGTACTGGCAGCCAAATAAGATGTTATAATTCCAGCACTCCGGATGGCTGGAGTCAGATGACGCCCTGTCCGCCGGTTACACCATCAACCACCTGTCCCAGCGGTAATTACTGGGATGGGTCTGCTTGTGTACCCTCAACACCCGTGTCACCAACTGCTTGTACCGGCAGCCAAATTAGGTGTTATAATTCCAGCACTCCGGATGGCTGGTGTCAGATGCCGCCGTGTCCGTCTTCAAGCAGCGGGACAGTATCGTGCTCAGGTTCTTACTCGTCAAATGGAGGACAAGCATGTAATTACTCTATGTGTCCAAATGGATGTATTATAGGGCAAAATGGCTGTCCTACTGGATGTATGTCTCCTCCGCAAATCAGCGATTGTCCTTCGGGCCAATATTGGTGCGCTCCAACTACTTCGGGGGCAAGCGGATGGTGCCAGTCATCGCCGTGTCCGTCTTCAAGCAGCGGGACAGTATCGTGCTCAGGCGCTTACTCCGGTGGAGGGTACGCATGTAATTTTTCAATGTGTCCAAACGGTTGCACGTTCGGGTCAGACAATTGCCCGAACGGCTGTATGAGTTCGCCACCGCCAAGCGGTAGCGGTTCCTGTACCGGCAGTCAGGTTTGGTGTCCAGGCTCTTCAGGAGCAGCCGGCTGGTGTCAGATGCCGCCGTGTCCTGTAGCCGTAACTCCGACAACCTGCCCTAGTGGAAACTATTGGGATGGAAGCGCTTGCGTACCTTCAACACCGCCTTCTTGTCCCGATGGCAACTACTGGAATGGAAGCGCTTGCGTCGTCAGCGGCATCTTGTCTGAAAATCAATTAGCTGAAATAGCCTCAGCTTTCAGCAATCTCCGCAATGAAATATTTGGATTGTTTAATTTGCTTAATTTACCGCGTTAAGTGGGAAATTAGACGTTGAATGTCTAACAATCTCGCCAACGATAGTTGATTATTTTAAAATAGAAGCAGGTTGACTGATTGTCTTGGGTATGCTAAGCTTAACGTTGTTAGGTCGAAACTTTAAATTACTAAGTTAAAAATCACAAGCTGTAAATATGGAAGGAACAATCAAAACTATCACCGACAAAGGCTTTGGATTCATTGCCGTTGACGGAGAGGAAAAAGATTTATTTTTCCACAGAAATGAGCTTCAGGGCGTAACTTTCGAAGAGCTGAAAGTAGGAGACAGGGTTTCTTTTGAAAAGGGCGATTCGCCCAAGGGCCCTAACGCCAAAAGCGTAACCCGCATTTAAGTTTATGGGTATAGGATGGCTTACGCAAAAAAGACGCAATAGGAAAACAAGGAAAAAAGGAAAGAAGCAGAGAGAAAAAAGATAGAAAAGACCCCGCCGTCTAAGCAGTATATAAATCATACTAGCCAAGACGGCGGTTTGTTATAATTATATTAAAAATGACAAAATATTTAACGGCCGAAGGCCTTGAAAAATTAAAAAAAGAGCTTGATCATTTAGAGAAAGTGGAGAGAAGGGAGATTTCAGAGAAAATAAGGCAAACAGCGGCTTTCGGCGACCTCAAGGAAAACTTCGCTTATCACGAGGCAAAAGACGCCCAAGGGTTTTTGGAGGGTAGGATTCGGGAACTAAAGGGAGTTATTGCTGGTGCCAAGGTAATAGAAAAAAATAGAAGCGGGAAAGTCCAGGCCGGCTCTATTGTTTTGCTTGATTCCAGCGACGGGCAGAGGGAAGGCAAAGAGGAATTCCAGATTGTCGGCCCTGAAGAAGCCGATATTTTCAAGGGAAAAATTTCTTATCAGTCTCCTTTGGGCGCGGCTCTTTTGGGAAAAACCAAGGGAGATAAAGCAGTCATAAAGTCTTCCGATGGCATTATTGAGTATAAAATTTTAGAGATTAAGTGATTTTTCTCAGTCAAAACAAAAACCCCCTTTTCGGGGGTTTTTGCGATTAGCTTATCTGCTGAATCTTTGGGCTCTTTTTTTGGCCCAGCAATCTTTGCAGAAAATTGGTCTGTCTTCAGAAGGCGCGAAAGGAAGTTCTGTTATTTCCTTTTGGCATTCAGAGCAGTTCCAATTGCCTTTGACCATTTCCCTGGGAGCGAAATCTCGGCCAGGCTGGTCATTGAAATTCTTGAACATGTGAGAACGATAATAACTTGAGTTTAAAGCGACCTTTATGACCTAAAAGTCGCTTTTTAATACGACTCTCGATCTGAGGCTATTATACTCTTTATTAAAAACTTGTCAAATGGGCTGGCTTTGACTATAATGATGAAAAATGAACACGTTCTTCTGGATATTAATTTTTACTTTTTCAATCAGCCTGGTTTCTTTCAGCGGAGCCCTGATTTTATTTTTGAAAGAAAAAGTTTTAAACAGGGTGCTTTTGCTTTTAGTCGCTTTTTCAGCCGGAGCCTTTCTAGGAAGCGCCTTCCTTGATTTGATTCCGGAAGCATTGGAGGGAATAGAGTTTGAACAGGCCCGGATGACGGAAGTTTTTCTTTATCTGATTTTTGGCTTCTGTTCTTTTTTTATTTTAGAGCAGTTTATTCAATGGCACCATCATCATTCCCTCAACCATCCGGAGATTAAAGTTTTTTCCCGAATGATTTTATTTTCAGACGGTCTTCATAATTTTATTGACGGGGTTGTTATTGCCGGGGCGTTTATGGTCGGGTTTCCGGTGGGAGTGGCGGCGGCTTTGGCCGTTGCCCTGCACGAAATTCCCCAGGGCGTTGGCAATTTCAGTTGCTTGCTTTACGGCGGATTTAAGAAAACCAGAGCTTTGTTTTTGAACTTTATTGCCAATACCACCATAATCTTGGGCGGAGTTTTTGGTTTTTTGCTGGCTGAAAAAGCCGGCGAGAAAATATTTTTTATCTTGCCTTTTGCCGCCGGCGGTTTTATATATGTTGCGGCGTCTGATCTTATTCCTCAAATCAAAGAGGAGTGGGGAATGAAAAAGTCTGCCCTTCATTTTTTGCTGTTTCTGGCCGGTATTGCTTTGATGTGGGTATTGACTAGCTTTCTTGCTTAAATTAAGCTAGAATAAGTTAAAGTTATAGAGAGGGCGATGCCTCTAACACAATAAAAAGAAAAAGGTCGGTTTTGAAAATTAATTTTGCATACTAAAATGGCATCAATCGCTTACTGCGTTAAATGTAAGGCAAAGAGAGAAATGTTGGGAGAGAAAGAAGTCCCGATGAAGGGAAAGGGTGGAGTAAAGAGAAGGGCTTTAACCGGCACCTGCTCCAAATGCGGAACAAAGATGTTTAGGATTTTAGGCAAGGCCTAGTTTTAATCGTCGTATCTCTTTTTAAAACGCCCGAGGCAGTTTTTCTGCTCTCGGGCGTTTTAAGTTAAAAAGAGTTTGCATGAGGCCGGACCTCATACAACTTTCTAGGTTTATTGTTTTAAAAAAAAGAAGAACCCCGGGCTGAACAGTTTTCTGTTCAGCTCGAGGTTATAAAACCCGCTAATCCGCAGGTCCCGGGGAATAATAGATGGGGGAGTGCCAATCTTCCCCACCCCAGGAAGAGAAATGACACATTATATAGTATTCTCCTCCTGGGAACGACTCGACAAACGAATTGATATTAATCGAGCATTCCCCGTTATCCGCCACTGCGGCGGAGTGAAAGAGGTTTTGCGGAACTGAAAAAAGGTTCATCCTTATCGGTTCCCCTCCAGCATTTCCAATGGACTCCCAGCTGACGTGAACAACGCCAGCTTTCATCTGGAACTTAACGTTCCGCAGCTGTGGCAGCTCGCGCAATACTGTTTCAATCAGTACGGGGCTATTTTCCCGCCAGAGGAGGGTGACCATGGCTTTGCAATTTTGTCCAGGAAGAACCTCTATTTGATTCTTCCCGGGGAAAATATGGGTTCCGTCCTTGTGCTGGATTGAAAGGAAGACTCTACAGGAGCCAGTGTCCCCCAAGAAGAACATATTGACCGTGACAAATCGAGTAATGCCGGTGTTGTTTTGCAGGGAAAAACGTTGATAAAGCCAGTTTTCCCCTACCATTTTCTCCTCAAGGGCTATGTTTAGGCCTTGAGCTACAATAAACCGAGGAGGTAGTATTATGATATCACTCGGGGCGGCTGAGGTAGGCGTTGGCTGCCAAGCCAGCCCAATCACTGCCACTAAGATTGCCAGAAATACCGAGGTTACGTTTTTCACCTTGTTCCTCCTAGACGTATATTTTCCTGGACGGCAATGCCGTCCGAAATCCCTATTTTGACGCGATATTTAATGACCTAAAGCGATTATACAGATATTTTAATAATTGTCAAGGAGGAGTTTTTTAAAAACATGATAGGCTGAATATATAGACTGAATATATATGATAGGAAGAATGAAGAAAAATCAGATTTTGATAATTTTGAGCGGGCTGGTCTTTTTCAATGTTTTGGCTTGGCTGGTAGTTTATGATTCAAGCAAGAATAAGTTTTTGGAAGTGAATTTTTTTGATGTGGGACAAGGGGATAGTATTTTTATTGAGACTCCCGGCCGAGCGCAGATTTTGATTGACGGCGGGCCCGACTCGGCTGTTTTAGAAAAGCTGGCAAAAGAAATGCCTTTTTGGGATAGGACGATTGATCTGGTCATTTTAACGCATCCGGAGAAAGATCATTTGGCAGGTCTTTTGGATGTTTTGAGCAAATACAAAGTGGAAAATATTTTATGGACAGGAATTATCCGAGATACCGCCGAATATCAAGAATGGGTAAAGCTGATTGAGTCCGAAGGGGCGAAAATCTTTATCGCCAAAGCCGGCACGCGCGCGCTCTCGGAGAGCGCGCGTATTGATATTTTATCTCCGCTTGAAAGTCTGGTTGGTCAGGAATTCAAAGACAGCAACGACACCTCAATCGTTGCTAAATTAACTTTTGGCGAAAGTTCTTTTTTGTTCACCGGCGACATCTCAAAATCAGTTGAAAAAGAGCTGAATAAGAATGATGTTGATTCCGACGTTTTAAAAGTCGGCCACCACGGCAGTAAAACATCAAGCGGAGAAGAGTTTATCAAAGAGGTTTCTCCGCAAATCGCCGTAATTTCGGCTGGCAAAAATAACTCTTACGGCCATCCCCATAAAGAAGTCTTGGATATTTTAAATGAATATGGTATTCATATATATGAGACAGGCAAAGACGGCGATATAAAAATAATTTCAGACGGAGAAAATTATGCAATTTCCAATTTTTAAAACTAAAATTGAAAGATCGGCTAAGAAATTTAATTTAACCGACCCAGTGGAGCAAGAGGAGTATTTTGAATTAAAAGCCGGTTCGGAAATTCAAAAAATAAAAGATTATTTAAAAACCAATACTTTCGTCGCTTATCTTTTAGGCAAGAAAAATTCCGGCAAAGGTACTTATGCAAAAATGTTCGGGGAAATTGTGGGCAAAGACAAGGTAGAACATCTGTCAGTCGGGGATATGATCAGGAATATTGATAAGGAACTCCAGAATCCCGAAACAAAAAAAGAACTAATAGCTTTTTTGGAAAAAAATTATCGGGGGAGGCTTCCTTTAGCCGAAATAACTTCGGCCTTGGCAAGGAGAAGCACCAAGACCCTTTTGCCTACGGAATTGATTCTGGCCTTGGTTAAAAGAGAGATAGCTAAGAAAGAAAAAAAAGCAGTTTTTATTGACGGATTTCCCAGGGATTTAGATCAAATTAATTTTTCTCTGTTTTTCCGCGACCTGATAGGCTACCGAGAAGATCCGGATATTTTTGTTTTGATTGATGTGCCGACCGCCGTCATAGACGAGAGGATTAAATGGAGAAGAGTTTGTCCCGTTTGCCAGACTTCCAGAAATTTAAAGCTCCTCCTGACCTCAAAAGTGGGCTACCGAGAAAAAACCAAAGAATTTTATTTGATTTGTGATAACCCCGAATGCCAAGAAGCGGAAATGCTTCCCAAGGAGGGAGATAAGGCAGGGATTAAGCCGATTAAAAAGAGATTAAAGATGGATGAAAAATTGATTGGCGAGGCGTTTTCCCTTTACGGCATACCTAAAATTTTATTGCGGAATTCCGTGCCCCAAAAATCCGCTCAAAATTATGTTGACGATTACGAGATTACTCCCGAGTATTCTTTTGACTGGGATGAAAAAAACAAAAAAGTTAAAATTATTGAAAGGCCTTGGCTGATAAAAGATAGCGAAGGAATCCGGTCTTACAGTTTATTGGCCCAACCAGTAGTAGTTTCTCTGATTAAACAAACGGCTAAAGTTTTAAATTTGTAAGCGCGCGTAGTCGGGCTGTGGGGAATTGAACCCCAATCTTACCCACCCCAAGGGTAAATACTGCCGTTGTACTACAACCCGATTTTTGGTTTCACGCTTCCCTTATTATTTTTTCTTTCCTGCGGCTTTAATGCATTTGGCGCAAACCAAAATCCGTTTTCCAGCAGGTCCAGCGAACCATTGGAGATTGGGAAGCTGTTTTCTTTTGATAGTCGGATTGTAGCGCTGGTGGAATTTCACTCTCCGCCAGACCATTTTACTGCCTTTGCCGCAGATGGCGCATTTTTTAGTCATAAAATTATTTTAGCAAAGATTTTAAATATTTTCAAGAATAGTGTAAAATAAACAATATGGAATATATTTTCATAATCGCAGTTTTAATTTTTTCCGTCATTATTCACGAAATTTCCCACGGGGCGATGGCGAATAAATTGGGCGATCCCACGGCCAAGCTTGCCGGCCGGCTTACATTGAATCCCCTGAAACATTTGGATCCGATTGGTTCGGTGATTCTGCCCTCTATTTTGATAATATTAAAGAGCGGTTTCATTTTCGGCTGGGCAAAACCCGTGCCTGTTAATCCCAATAATTTCAGCGATCAAAAATACGGCCAGGCCAAAGTCGCTCTGGCCGGGCCGGCCTCAAACTTATTAATCGCTTTAATATTCGGCCTTTTGCTGCGTTTTTTTTCCGATTGGCCGATTCTTCAATCTTTTTCTTTCGCCTTTTCTTACATTGTTTATATAAATCTTCTTTTGTGCATATTTAATTTGCTGCCAGTTCCTCCTTTGGATGGTTCTCATATTTTTTTCCTTTTTTTTCCGGCAGCGGAGAAAATAAAAATATTTTTGAGTAAATTCAACATTTTTATTCTGATTGCTTTTATTTTTTTCCTTTTCCCTTTGCTTAGCTCGGTCGTCAGCCGCATTTTCAATCTCCTCGTCGGCCATTATTTATAAAAAGCATTGACACATTAGGATTCATTTGTTAAATTATATTGGTATGCCGACGTTGAGACAACTCGTCAGAAAAGGAAGAAAACGAGCCAAAAAGAAAGACAAGACTCCTGCCTTGAGTTTCGGTTTTAATACAAGGAAAAATTGTCCGGTTGAATATCCTTCTCCGTTTAAAAGAGGGGTTTGCATTAAGGTTTTTACTGTTACTCCTAAAAAACCTAATTCGGCCTTAAGAAAAGTGGCGAGAGTCCGTTTAACCAATAGTAAGGAAGTGACGGCTTATATTCCCGGCGAAGGTCACAATATTCAGGAGCACTCAATAGTCATTATTCGCGGCGGGAGAGTAAAGGATTTACCCGGAGTCAGGTATCATATTGTCAGGGGACTGTTGGACGCCGCTGGAGTGGAAGGCCGCAAGCAGGAAAGGAGTAAATACGGCGTGAAGCGTCCAGCCGCCAAATAATCTATGGCTAGATCTAAAAAAGAAAAACATATTGTTCTGCCCGACCCTCTTTATAGCAATTTAATGGTTTCCAAGTTGGTCAATTACGTAATGAAGGGAGGAAAGAAAAATACGGCGCGTAGAATAGTCTACGACGCTTTTGAGATAATCAAAGAAAAAACCAAAAAAGAGGCGGTGGAAATTTTTGAGCAGGCCTTAATTAATACGAGGCCTCTTTTGGAGGTCAGGCCGAAAAGAATCGGCGGAGCGACATATCAGGTTCCCAGGCCCGTGGCCGAAAATAGGGGAACGGCCTTGGCCTTGCGTTGGATTTTGTCAGCGGCCAGAACGAAAAAAGGCCAGCCAATGCATAAAAAGTTGGCTGAAGAATTAATCGGAGCCGCAAACAACACTAGCGCGGCCATAAAAAAGAAAGAGAATATGCACAAAATGGCTGAGGCTAACAGGGCTTTCGCTCACTTCGCCTGGTAAAAATCAGCGAATAGCGAACTTGATATGCGACAATACCCTATAGAAAAATACCGCAATATCGGAATAATTGCCCACATTGACGCCGGTAAAACCACTACGACCGAGCGGATTTTATTTTACACCGGCATGACCCATAAAATCGGCGACATTGACGAGGGCACGACAGTAATGGATTGGATGGCCCAGGAGAGAGAAAGGGGAATCACTATTACTTCGGCGGCCACCACTTGTTTTTGGCGGTTAGATGGAGCTGAATACAGGATAAATATCATTGATACTCCTGGGCACATTGACTTTACGGCCGAGGTTCAGAGGTCTTTGAGAGTTTTAGACGGCGGCGTTGTTGTTTTTGACGGAGTTTCCGGGGTGGAGCCCCAATCGGAAACAGTCTGGCGCCAGGCAGACAAGTTTCAGGTTCCGAGAATTTGTTTTATCAATAAAATGGATAGAATGGGCGCTAATTTTGAGGAAAGTCTGAAATCCATTTTGGAAAAATTAACTCCAAACGCCGTAGCTTTGCAGATACCCATTGGAGCGGAAGAGAATTTTTCTGGCGTTGTTGACTTGCTGAAAATGAAAGCCGTAAGATTTGAAGGCGCTTCCGGTGAAAAACTCGCAGAAGAAGAAATCCCCGGCGACTTGATGGAAAAGGCCAAAGAATGGCGCCGTAATTTAGTTGAAAGAGTCGCGGCCGAGGACGAAACTTTGCTGGAAAAATTTTTGGCGAAAAAAGATATCGCGGCGGAAGAATTGAGAGCTGTTTTAAGAAGAGCTACTCTTGATTATAGGTTGGTTCCGGTTTTCTGCGGGTCTTCTTTAAAAAATAAAGGCATCCAGCCCGTATTGGACGGAGTCGTTTATTACTTGCCTTCGCCCGCTGATTTGCCGCCAGCCAAAGGCACGGACCCAAAAACGGGCGAGTTTGTTGAGAGGAAGGTTTCCGATCAAGAATCTTTTTCCGCTCTGGCTTTTAAAATTGCCAGCGACCCTTATGTCGGAACTCTTACTTTTTTCAGGATTTATTCGGGCACGTTGAAAAAGGGCTCTTACGCATTAAACACGACAACTTTGGAAAAAGAGAGGATCGGCAGAATTTTAAGAATGCACGCCAACAGCCGGGAAGAAGTTGACGAAGTTTTTGCCGGAGATATTGCCGCCACCGTCGGCTTGAAGAATACTTCCACCGGCCATACTCTTTGCGATGAAAACAATCAGATTGTTTTGGAAAAAATAGTGTTTCCAGAGCCTGTAATTTCAATCAGGATTGAGCCTAAAACCAAAGCTGACCAGGAGAAAATGGGTATGGCTCTGAAAAAACTGGCCGAAGAAGATCCGACTTTCAGAGTAAAGGGAAACGCTGATACCGGAGAAACGATTATTTCGGGTATGGGCGAACTGCATCTTGAAATTATTGTTGACAGAATGAGGCGGGAATTTAAAGTGGAAGCCAATGTCGGCCGGCCGCAGGTCGCTTACAAAGAAACGATTACAGCCATGGCTGAAGCTGAAGGAAAATACATAAAGCAGTCTGGAGGCAGGGGGCAATACGGACACGTTTATTTGAGGGTTGAGCCCAAAGAGAGAGGGCAGGGTTTTGAATTTATTGACGAAATTACTGGCGGAGTTATTCCCAGAGAATTTATTCCCGCTGTCGGCAAAGGAGTCAAAGAAGCCGCTGATAAAGGAGTAATCGCTGGATACCCCTTAGTGGATTTGGCAGCTACCTTATATGACGGATCTTTTCATGAGGTTGATTCTTCGGAAATCGCTTTTAAAATCGCGGGCTCTATGGCTCTGCAGTCTTGCGTGAAAAAAGCCAAGCCGGTTTTGCTGGAGCCGATAATGAAACTAGAAGTAATTGTCCCGCCGAATTTTTTTGGCGATGTAATCGGAGACCTGTCTTCAAAGAGAGGAAAGATTGAAGAAACCAAAGACAGATTGAATGTCAAAGTGATTGACACTAAAGTTCCTTTGTCTGAAATGTTCGGCTACGCCACGAGCTTACGCTCCTTGACAGAGGGCCGGGGAACATTTACTATGGAATTTGACCATTATGAACAAGTGCCGGCCAATATAGCGCAAGAAATTGTTGAAGGAAAGAGAAAATAATTAACATTGACTTTTAAAAAGGTTCGGAGTAAAATAATAAACATAATAATTAATTAAGCTCTAAATTATTAAACTAATATGGCGGAAAAAGAAAAGTTCGTTAGGGAAAAACCCCATTTAAACATCGGCACTATTGGCCACGTTGACCACGGCAAAACCACTTTGACGTCGGCAATTCTGCACGTCTTAAGACTTAAGGGTTTTAAAGCCAAAGAAAAGTCGGTTGACGAAATTGACGCGGCGCCTGAAGAGAAAGCAAGAGGGATTACGATTTCCATCACTCATCTTGAATACGAAACCGAAAAAAGACATTACGCCCATATTGATTGTCCGGGCCACGCCGATTACATTAAGAATATGATTACAGGAGCCGCCCAAATGGACGGAGGAATTTTAGTTGTTTCCGCTCCAGACGGCCCGATGCCTCAAACTAGAGAGCATATATTATTGGCCCGTCAGGTGGGGCTACCGGCTTTGGTTGTCTTTTTGAACAAATGCGACGCCGTTGAGGATCCTGAAATGATTGATTTGGTTGAAGGCGAGGTAAGGGAATTACTGAAAAAGTATCAGTTCCCGGGCGACCAAACTCCGATTATTCGCGGTTCGGCCTTAAAGGCGCTGGAAGTGAAATCCGCTGATGATGAAGCGGCAAAGCCTATTTTAGATTTGATGAAAGCGGTAGATGATTTTATTCCCGAGCCCTCACGCGAAAAAGAAAAGCCATTTTTAATGGCTATTGAAGATATTTTCAGCATTGAGGGGCGGGGAACGGTGGCTACCGGCAGGATTGAACGAGGCGTGGTTCATTCTAATGAGGAAGTGGAAATAATTGGTATTAGGCCAACAAGCAAAACAACCGTTGTTTCCATTGAAATGTTCAATAAAATACTTGACGAAGGAATGGCCGGAGATAACGTTGGAATTCTTTTAAGAGGATTGAAGAAAGAAGATGTGGAAAGAGGCCAGGTTTTGGCCAAGGCAGGATCGGTTACTCCTCATGCCGAGTTTGCTGGAGAGGTTTATATTTTGACCAAAGAAGAAGGCGGCCGGCATACGCCATTTTTCACCGGCTATAAGCCCCAGCTTTATTTTAGGACTACCGACGTGACCGGCGAAGTGACTTTGCCCCAGGGGACGGAAATGGTTATGCCTGGCGACACTGTCACCTTGGATATTAAATTGATTGTGCCCGTGGCTATGGAAGAAAAACAGAGGTTCGCCATCAGAGAAGGAGGCAAAACCGTGGGAGCCGGCGTTGTAACCAAAATAATTAAATAATGCCCACCAAAAAGAAAGCGCCACAGGAACAGCAGGTCAAACCAAAGCTCCGTATTAAATTGCGGGCTTACGATCATAAGGTTATTGACAGCTCTGCTAAACAGATAATTGAAACCGCTTTAAGACACGGGAGCGATATCTTGGGTCCGGTTCCTCTTCCAACCGAAATACGGAAGTTCACCGTCAATCGTTCTTCTTTCATACACAAAGACGCTCGGGAACAGTTTGAAATGCGCGTTCACAAAAGAATAATTGACATTATCAGTCCCGATCAAAAAATTATTGAGTCATTGATGAGCTTAAATCTTCCGGCCGGCGTGGACATTGAAATTAAGATGTAGTATTTAGAAAAACCGCCGTTAGGCGGTTTTTTGGCGGCGGTTGAAACTTATCTCTATAGCGCGCTGTAATCGTTGACATTTGGTTTGTCTTCGGCTATACTTTCTAATATGGAATAAAAGGAGTACTAACCGGATTTAATACGCGGGGTTAGTGCCCCGTGTTTTGTTGGTAAGATAAACAGCATGAAATTTATTTTGGGGAAAAAATTGGGAATGAGCCAGATTTTTAACGAAAAAGGAAATTTTGTCCCGGTGACTTTGATTGAGGCCGGTCCATGCCAGATTACTCAAATTAAAGACAAGGCGGTTCAGGTCGGCTTTATTAAAAAGACAAAAAGAATAAAAAAGACAGAGAAGGGGAAAGAGTTTAAATATCTAAGAGAATTCAGAATTCAAAATCCAGAACTTAAAACGGGCGACATGATTGACGTTTCCGCGTTTCAGGAAGGAGATATGGCTAAAATTTCCGGCATTTCCAAGGGAAAGGGTTTTCAGGGAGTGGTCAAGAGATGGGGGTTTCACGGCCGGCCCACGACTCACGGCATGAAACACGAAGGAAGAACGCCAGGATCGGTGGGATGTTCGGGCCCGGAAAGAGTTATTAAGGGCAAGAAGCTGGCTGGTCATTACGGGGCTTGCAGCGTATCGGTGAAAAATTTGTTGATTGTAAAAATAGACAAGGAAAATAATCTTATAGCCGTCCGGGGAGCCGTGCCCGGTCCCAAAGGCGCTTTGTTGGAAATTTCCATATGAAAATATCTGTTTACAACCAAAAAGGCGAAGAAACCGGAAGCGCCTTGCTGCCAAAGGAAATTTTTGATGTTGCTTTGGCGCAGGACTTAGTTCATCAGGTTGCGGTTTCCCAAATGGCTAACCGCCGGCAAGTCATAGCGAGCACAAAAACCAGAGGCGAGGTCCGGGGCGGAGGCAAAAAACCTTGGGCGCAGAAAGGAACGGGAAGGTCCAGGCACGGCTCAATCAGGTCGCCTTTGTGGCGCCACGGAGGAATAACTTTTGGTCCGACCAAAGAAAGGATTTTTAAAGAAAAAATTCCCCGTAAGATGAGAATCAAAGCGCTTTTTATGGTTTTGTCGGCTAAGGCCAAAAATAATTTCCTCGTGGTTTTAGACGAGCTGAAGATTGATCAGGCAAAAACCAAAGTAATGGCCGAAATAATTGAAAATTTAAAATCAAAAGCGGAAAATTTCAAATCGGGAACCGTTTTGATCGCTTTGGCCGAAGCTGACAAGGGTGTGATTTTGTCGGCCAGAAATCTTCCTGGGATTAAAACTATTCAGGCAAAAGATTTAAATGCTCTGGATTTGCTGTCTTTCAAGTATCTGATTATGACAAAAGACGGCATAAAGACAATTAAAGAAAATTTTTTGAAATAAAGCGATGCTAAATATTTTTAAAAAGAAAGCTTCTCAAAAAGCGCAGAATGAGCCGAAAGCGGAGCGGCAGGTCACAAAATCAGAAAAGAGAATATCTGGTTCGTGGAAAGTGCTGAAATTTCCCCATATTGCCGAAAAATCAACGGAATTGGCGAAAAAAAATCAGTATGTTTTCAAAGTTTTCCCCGACACTAACAAACCTGAAGTAAAACGGGCTGTAAGCTCAAAGTACGGCGTGGACGTTGTAAAAGTTAATATCGTAAATGTGCCTCACAAAAAAAGAAGACTTGGCAAGATCGCTGGCTTCAGGAAGGCTTATAAAAAAGCGATTGTTAAAATAAAAGAAGGTCAAAAAATAGACTTAATGCCAAGATAAGTATTACTATAATAATATGACAATAAAGCTGTCAAAAAAAAGGCCGGAAAAAAGATTGCTGTTAGCCCAAAAAGAATCGGCTGGACGCGGCGCCCAGGGCAGGATCACCATAAGGCATCGTGGAGGAGGAGTAAAAAAACTTTACCGGATGATTGATTTTGGCCAAAAAAGGCGGGGTGCGCCAGCTGTTGTTGTTTCTTTAGAATACGATCCGAACAGATCGGCTTTTATCAGCCTTATTCAGTATCCTCAAGATGGCAGGAAAGCTTATGTTTTGGCGGCTGAAGGACAGAAAGAGGGAGATCAAGTTATTTGCGACGAAATTGCGGAAATTAAAATTGGCAATAGAATGACGCTGAAAAACATACCCGTGGGCCAGCAGGTTTTTAATGTTGAATTGGAGCCGGGTCGGGGCGGAAAATTGATCAGGGGAGCAGGGGCTTCGGCTAAAGTGCTGGCGCAGGAAGATTGTTTTACACAATTGGAGCTTCCGTCAAAGGAAATCAGGAAAATTTTTAATACTTGTTATGCTACAATAGGTCAGGTGTCGCACGCTGATCATCGGTTTGAAGATTTTGGGAACGCCGGATCTAAAAGAAGAAAGGGTTGGAGGCCGACAGTCAGGGGAACGGCGATGAATCCGCCCGATCACCCTCATGGAGGAGGCGAAGGTAAAACGCCCATAGGATTGAAGTACCCCAAAACTCCGTGGGGAAAGTCGGCTCATGGTGTAAAAACCAGAAAAAAGAAGTGGACGGAAAAATATATAATTCAACGGCGAAAATAGTATGTCAAGAAGTTTAAAAAAAGGTCCATATATTGACGAAAGATTGATGGAGAAAATAAAGAAAGCAAAGCCCGGCGGAATAATCAAAACTTGGTCAAGGCGGGCTACTATTACGCCTGAAATGGTGGGGATTGTTTTTGCCGTGCACAACGGTAAAGAATTTATAGAAGCCAAGGCGACCGAGGAAATGGTCGGGCACAAGCTGGGAGAATTTTCGCCTACGACAAAATTTCACCGCCACGGCGGGAAAATGCAGAGAGAAATTGAATCAAAGGAAGCTGGAAAAGAAACGACAAAAGTAAAAGAAGCAATCAAATAATATGCCAGCCATAGCTAAATTAAGATATTTGCATATTGCGCCGAGAAAGGTAAGGCTGGTGGCCGATTTGATCAGGGGAAAATCGGTTGAATCAGCTGAAGCCATTTTAAGATTTACCCGCAAGAGAGCGGCCGAAGTTGTCTTAAAGCTTTTGAAATCGGCGGTTGCCAACGCTAAAAATCAGCTGCAGATGGAAGCGTCAGGCTTGTATATTAAGAAAATTTTTGTTGATGAAGGGCCAAAATATAAAAGATTTATGCCCAGGGCTAGAGGTCAGGCTTACGCAATCCAAAAGAAAGTTTCGCACATAACCCTGGTTTTGGAAAAAAAGGAAGGAGCCAAGGAGGCGATGGCTGAGGAGATCAAATCTGAAAAAATTGCCGAGCCTGAAGATATTAAGGCGAAAAAGAAAGAAATCAGGCCAAGATTTACGCCCAAAGGCGGGGGATTAAAGCCGAAAATCAGACTAGCAAGAAGAATATTCAGACGCAAGGCATTTTAATTATGGCGCATAAAGTCCACCCAAAATCGTTCAGAATAAAAGGATTATATGACTGGGATTCGCGTTGGTTTTCCGGAAAAAATTTTCCGAAAATGTTGGAGGAAGATTTTGAGATTAGGAAAATCATTGGAAAGAAAACGGCAAAATTGGCCGTGGAAAAAATTGAGATTGAAAGGTTTCCTGAGAAATTGAGTGTTATTATATTTTCCGCCCGACCAGGCTTGCTTATCGGCCGAGGAGGCGAGGGAATTGAAGAATTAAAGAAAGTTTTGGCATCAAAAATTTTTTTGAAAAAGCCAAAAAGCGAATTAAAGATAGAAATTAAAGAGGTCAAAAATCCTTGGATGTCAGCTTCCCTGGTCGCCCAGGGGGTAGCCGCTCAAATTGAAAAAAGAATGCCCTTCAGAAGGATTTTAAAACAGTCCGCGGAAAAAGTTATGTCAGCTAAGGCGCAGGGCGTCAGAATTGAAATAGCAGGCAGATTAAATGGCGCGGAAATTGCCAGGAGGGAGTGGCTAATGAGGGGCAGAATGCCGAGGCAAACCATAAGAGCCGAGATTGATTACTGTCAGACCCAGGCTTTCTGCACCTACGGAGTCATAGGAATAAAAGTATGGATATATAAAGGCGATAAGTTTGAATAATTATGTTAATGCCGAAAAAACAAAAGCACCGCAAGTGGATGAGAGGAACATCTAAGGGAGTGGACGCCAGAGCCACCGAGTTGGTTTTCGGCTCTTTCGGATTGAAAAGTCTGGCTACCAAATGGGTTTCCGCGAATCAAATTGAAGCCGGCCGAAGGGCTATTTTAAGATATTTTAAAAAAGGGGGAAAGATGTGGATCAGGATTTTTCCGGATAAACCTGTTACGAAAAAGGGGGTGGAGGTTCCGATGGGCGGCGGCAAGGGCGGCGTTGACCATTATGTTTTCCCGGTAAAGCCAGGCCGTATTATTTTTGAAATTGAAGGGATAAAAGGCGATATGGCTAGAGAGGCGTTGCAAAAAGCCGCGGCTAAATTGCCGGTAAGAACTAAAATTATTTCAAGATAATGGCGAAATTTCAAGAGCTAAAACAAAATAGCGAGTCAGATCTTGGCAAAATCCTTCAAGACAACCGCGAAAAGTTGGGTCAGATGCGTTTTGATTTAGCAGCCGGCAAAGTAAAAAACGTTCGCGAGGTGCGGCAGATCAAAAAAGACATTGCGAGAATACTAACAATATTAAATTCATGGCAAAGAAACAATTACAAGGAATAGTGGTTTCCGATAAAATGGCTAAAACCGTTGTGGTTGAAGTTGAGAGAAAAAAAGAAAATCTTAAGTATAAAAGGAGATATAATACCCGCAAGAAGTATAAGGCTGACGATGAAAAAAAAGAATATAAAGTGGGGGATATAGTTGTGATTGAGGAGACGAGGCCTATTAGCAGAGACAAGAAATGGAAAGTGGTTAAAAAAGTAACGGCCAACATATGATTCAGCTAAGAACAATGTTAAAAGTCGCCGATAACTCCGGAGCGAAAATTCTCCAGTGTTTTCATGTTATGGGCGGGTCCCGGAAAAGATATGCTAGGATTGGCGACGTTATCGTCGGAACCGTCAAGGAGGCGGAGCCGCGTCGGCTTGTTAAAAAGCACGATGTGGTAAGAGCGGTTATAATCCGCCAGAGAAAAGAATTTAAAAGACCAGACGGCTCTTTAATTCGTTTTGACGATAATGCCTGCGTTATTCTTGAGGGGAAGACGACAGATCCAAAAGGCGGAAGAATTTTTGGGCCCGTGGCTAGAGAATTAAAAGAAAAAGGATTTGAAAAAGCGGCGGCCTTGGCCGAGGAGCTGGTATAAAATATTATGCGAATCAAAAAAGGAGACACGGTTTTAATAATTTCCGGAAAAGATCGGACAAGAAAGGGTAAGATTTTGAAAGCTTTTCCCAAAGAAAAGAGGGTTTTGGTTGAGGGGATTAATTTGAGGAAAAAACACCAGCGTCCCAAAAAATCAGGTGAAAAGGGCCAGGTGATTGAGTTACCCGGAACTATTTCCGTTTCCAGCGTTAAATTGATTTGCGCCAAATGCGGCAAGGCCGTGAGAACCGGGTATAAAATTGAAAACAATAAAAAATATAGGGTTTGCAAGAAATGTAATTCCGAAATATAATATGCCGAGGTTAAAAGAAAAATATAAAAAAGAAGTAATTCCCGCTATGCGGGAGAAGTTCGGTTATGGCAACGATATGGCCGTTCCTAAGATTGAAAAGGTTGTGGTCAATACGGGATTCGGCCGGTTGGTTGCGGATAAGACCAAAGACGAACAAGCCAAGATTCACGATTCTATTTTGCAGGACCTCGCCGCTATCTGCGGCCAAAAGCCGATTTTGAGAAAATCAAAAAAGTCAATTGCCGCTTTCAAAACAAGGGAAGGCATGGAGATCGGAGCTTCTTGCACCTTGAGAAAAAAGCGAATGTATGATTTATTAGAGAGGTTAATTGATATCGCTCTTCCCAGAACCCGCGATTTTCAGGGTATTGACCAGAAAGCGGTTGACCGGCAGGGAAATTTGACAGTTGGCATCAAAGAACACAGCGTTTTTCCCGAAATTTTGCCGGAAAAAATGAAAGCGGTCTTCGGGCTGGAAATAACGGCGGTAACAAACGCCAAGAACGGTGAGGAAGGATTGGAATTATTCAAACTAATGGGATTTCCCATCAAAAAATAAATGGCGACGAAAGCTCAAATTGCCAAATCAAAAAGAAAACCAAAATTCACCGTAAGAATATCGCGGCGCTGTTTCCGTTGCGGGAGAAAGAGGGGCTATATGAGAAAGTTCGGGCTTTGCCGTATTTGCTTCAGGGAAATGGCGAATCAAGGCTTGATTCCCGGGGTTAAAAAATCAAGCTGGTGATTTAAACTCAAATATGCATCCAATTTCAGATATGTTAATAAAAATAAAAAACGCTCAAGCCGTTTGGCATCCAACGGTTGATATTGCTTTCTCTAAGATAAAATACGAAATCGCGAGCATTTTAGAGAGAGAGGGATTTATTGGAAAGGTTGAGAAGAAAAAAAAGAAGATAGACCGTTATGGAAAAATAAAGCCCGTGATTGAGATCGTTTTAAAATATTTACCGTCTGATCAGGACAGGAGAGGGTTGCCTGGCATTTCCGGGATTAAGATTGTTTCCAAGCCCGGCCAGAGAATTTATCTTCCTTATTCTAAAATAAGGAAAATAAAAAGCGGCTACGGAATGTCCGTCATATCTACTTCCAAGGGATTGATGTCGGATAAAGAAGCCAGAAATAAAAAAACAGGAGGAGAAGTCATCTGTGAAATTTGGTAATCATATGTCTAGAATCGGTAAAAAGCCAATAGAAATATCCGAAGGAATTGAAGTTAAGGTGGATGAGCAGAAGGTTTTTGTCAAAGGTCCGAAGGGCGAAATTTCAAGAGAATTTCGACCCGAGTTTAAGATTTCGGCGCAGGGAAATAAAATTTTAGTTGAGCCTTTATCGGAAAAAAAAGGCGTTAAAGCCCTCTGGGGGACAACAAGAGCTATTTTAGCCAATATGGTAAAAGGAGTTCAGTCAGGATTTGAAAAGAAGCTGGAAATAGAGGGTTTGGGATTCAAGGCTATTATTGTGGGGCAAGACTTGGAATTGTCTTTGGGATTTAGCCATCCGGTCAAAATAAAAGCGTTAGATGGCGTGAAATTTTCAGTTGAAAAAAATATAATAACTGTTTCTGGCATTGACATTGAAAAGGTTTCAAAAATCGCCGCCTTAATTAAGCGGGCCAGACCGCCAGAACCTTACAAGGGGAAAGGAATCAGGTATCAAGGCGAGTTTGTCAGGAGAAAGGAGGGCAAAAAAGCCACGGCCGCCGCAAAATAACATTTTTGAAATGACAAATATTAAACTAAAACTTAAGAAAAAAAACCGCCGCCGGAGCAGGGTGATGGCGAAAATTTTCGGGACAGAGCAGGTGCCTCGGCTTTCTGTTTTCAGGTCTAACAGGCATATTTACTGGCAACTGGTTGACGATAGCAAGAAAAAGATAATATTGTCAGCTGGCGACTTTAAGGGCAGTAAGCTTAAGAAAAAAATGACAAAAACGGCCTCTGCTTACGAAACGGGTAAGTTGATTGCTCAAAAGGCCAAAGATTTAAAAATTGAGAAAATTGTTTTTAGTCGTGGCGGTTATAAATACCACGGCCGCATAAAAGCTCTGGCTGAAGGGGCGAGAGAAGGAGGGCTTAAATTTTAAATTTCTAATTTCTAATTATGGTATACGTTAAAAGGTCAAGGTTCGGAGAAAGGCCAAGGGACGAATTTGAAACCAAGCTTTTGGATTTAGCCAGGGTGTCTCATACGAGGGCCGGCGGCAAAAAATTAAGATTCAGAGCTGTTATTGTGGCCGGCAATAAGGCGGGAAAAATCGGCGTTGGTTCGGCTTCCGGATTGGATGTCGCCCAGGCGGTGGAAAAAGCCACTTTTCAGGCGAAGAAAAACGTTATTATCGTGCCGATTATTGAAGAAACCATCCCTTATGAAGTCAAAGAAAAGTTTAGTTCAGCTAGAGTGCTTTTGAGGCCCCAGAAAAAAGGCCGCGGCTTGATTGCTGGCGGAACAGTCAGGATTATGTGCCAGCTGGCCGGCATTAAAAATATCTCGTCAAAAATTTTAGGCCGGACGGGAAATAAATTGAACAATGCTAAGGCGACCATAAGAGCGTTTAAAAAATTAAGAATAAAACATGCAGCTTCATCAAATCAGACCAATCCATAAACCGAAAAGAAAAAAAAGAATAGGCCGCGGCGGAAAACACGGGTTTACTTCGGGTTCGGGTTCCAAGGGCCAAAAATCAAGAGCTGGCCGCAAATTTCAGCCCTTAATCAGGCAGATAATTAAGAGATACCCGAAACTAAGAGGTCATAATCAGGAGGTCAGACTGCCAGCCGGAGTAGCGTTAATAAATCTTAATGATTTGGAGAAAAATTTCGCTTCCCATGAAAAAGTAAGTCCTGCGGCCTTGCTGAAAAAAAGATTAATCAATAAAATAAAAGGAAAGGCACCAAAAGTGAAAATTTTGGGCAGCGGAGCGATAACCAAAAAATTGATTATTGAAGACTGCGAAATGTCAAAATCCGCGGAAAAGAAAATCAAAGCCGCTTTATGAATTGGTTCCAAAAAATAATTCAAATTTTTAAGTTAAAAGACCTAAGGAACAAAATACTTTTTATTTTGGCGATTTTCGTTGTTTTTAGACTAATGGCCACCATCCCCATTCCCGGAGTGGACGTGGAGAATTTAAAAAACTTTTTTGGGCAATATCAGGCTTTTGGCTTATTAAACGCCTTTACCGGAGGAGCCTTAGACAAGGTTTCAATTATTATGCTGGGATTAGGCCCTTACATTACCTCCACCATTATTTTACAGCTTTTGACAATGATTTTTCCCCAAATGGAAAGAATGTACAAAGAAGAGGGGGAGCAGGGCAGGCAGAAGTTTAATCAGTATGGCAGAATTATTACCGTGCCCTTGGCAATGCTTCAGGGCTACGGCATGCTTTCTTTACTGCAGAGCGGAAGCAGTCCGGTTTTGGGGCATCTTTCGCCGATTATGCTTTTAACTTCTATACTAACTATAGCCGCAGGCAGTCTTTTTTTAATGTGGCTGGGAGAATTAATTTCAGAGAAGGGGATTGGCAATGGAGTTTCTCTCTTAATTTTCGCTGGCATTATCGCCGATTTCCCTAACAATATCCAGCAATTGATTCTGCAGATCCAAACCGGAGGAGCGAGTCAGGTTTTCAACGCCGTCATCTTTTTTATGATGGCTTTGGGTATGATTGCGGCCGTGGTCTTAATCAACGAAGCTAGACGCAACATTCCGGTTTCCTATGCCAAAAGAGTCAGAGGAACGAAGCTTTACGGAGGTTCATCCACTTATTTGCCGTTGAATATAAATCCGGCCGGCGTCATACCTATAATTTTTGCTTTGTCAGTTCTGATTTTCCCGTCAATGATCTCTAATTTTTTGGGTGGAATGGCTGGAAATGTCGGGCAATTTGCCAAAGCCGCCGCTTTATTTTTTCAAAATTCGTGGGTCTACGGCATCTCTTATTTTATTTTAGTCTGCGCTTTTACTTATTTTTACACGGCAGTTACCTTTGACCCGAAAGCGATTTCTACGAATTTACAGAAAATGGGCGGGTTTGTCCCGGGTATTAGGCCGGGGGCGTCAACCGCCAGCTTTCTTTATTATATTTTAAATCGCGTCCTGCTTATCGGAGCTATTTCCTTGGGCTTGATCGCTGTTATGCCTTCCATTGTCGGCGGAATTACCGGAGTTCAGGTTTTTAGTTTTCTTATTGGCGGAACATCTCTTTTAATCGTGGTTTCCGTGGTCCTGGAAACCCTTCGTCAGGTAAGGGCGCAGCTTCAAATGCATGAATACGAATCTTTCTAATAATCAAAATTCCGCGAATAAAATTAGCTATCAGGCAATTATTTTTTTGGGTCCGCCTGGTTCGGGCAAAGGAACGCAGGCCGATCTTTTGGCTAAAAGGCTGGATTTTTATCATCTTGAAACCAGCGAGCTTATTGAGAAAAAATTATCCGGCATTAAAAGCGGCGCTTTTGAAATCGTTGACGGACAAAAATATTTTTTAGAGGAAGAAAAGCGGCTGCGGGAATCTGGCGAAATAATGAGCCCTTATTTGATTGCTTCTTGGGTGAAGAACAAAGTCCGGAGATTGGCCAACGACGGGGAAGGCGTGATTTTTTCCGGTTCGCCGCGAACGCTTCAAGAAGCTCAAGAAGTTATTCCTCTTTTGAAAGAGCTGTACGGCCGGAATAAAATTATCATAATTTCAGTCAAGCAAAATTTGGAAGTTTCCCTTCATAGAAACAGCAAAAGAAGAACTTGCTCCCTAATGCGCCACCCCATTTTGTTTAACGAAGAAACAGCCGGCCTGACGATTTGTCCTTTGGACGGTTCAGCGCTGGTGGCCAGAAAAGACGATGACCCGGAAATAATCAAAGCCAGGCTGAAAAAATATAAAGAAAGAACTCTTCCGGTGATTAACTATCTGAAAACCCAGGACCTGATAATGAAAGAAGTGGATGGCGAAAGAAATGTGTCTGAAGTTTTCAACGATATTATCGCGAAAATAGGTTAATTTTAATCCGGTGAAAAATTCAAACCCTTTAATAATTATTCTTTTGGGATATTCGGGCTCGGGAAAGGGAACGCAGGCCGAGTTTTTGCGGAAAGAATTTAACTTGGACTATATGGACAGCGGCACCCTGTTGAGAGAGAGAAAGAAAAAGAATGATTTTACGGGGAGGCAAATCGCCAAAGTTATAGACGCGGGAGGACTGCTTCCCACGCCTATTATTTTTAAGCTGTGGCTTGATAAATTTGAAGAGCTGAAAAAGGATAAAGATTTTAAGGGTTTCATAACGGGTGGCAGTCCGCGAAAAATTATGGAAGCTCGTTTGATTGACGAGGCTCTGGAATGGTACGGCTGGAATAAAAAAGTGAAGATTTTTTTAATTAAGGTTTCTCCCGAAGAAGTAATAACGCGGCTGGCCAAAAGAAGGGTTTGTCAAAAGTGCGGCAAGATTTTTGTTTTTGCTTCGCCAGCCGATAAAATAAAAGAATGTCCTGTCTGCGCCGGCAAAATCATAAAAAGGAAAGACGACAGCGAAAGCGGCGTAAAAAAGAGATTGGTCTGGTTTAAAACCGAAGTGGGGCAGGTTATTGATTATTATCGCGGAGCCGGCCGTCTGACAGAGATTGATGGCGAGCAAAGCATCGAGGAAGTTTTCAAAGATATTTTTAAAAAAATAAATGGTGGAAATTAAGACGCCCGAAGAAATTAAAATAATGGCTGAAGGCGGCAAGCTTCTGGCCGTTATTTTGAATAAGCTGGAAAAAGCGGTTCGGCCCGGAATCGCGACCAAAGAGCTGGATGGACTAGCCGAAAAATTGATTTTAAATTCCGGCGGTCAGTGCTCGTTTAAGGGCTACCAGGGGTATCCTTCCTGTCTCTGCACGTCGGTGAACGAGGAGATTGTTCATGCTGTGCCTTCAGAGAGGGTTTTAAAAGATGGTGATATTATTTCTCTTGATCTGGGAGTTTTATATAAAGGATTCCATACTGATATGGCTATTACGGTGCCTGTGGGCAAGGTCAAGTCGGAAGTCAAAAAACTCGTTGAGGTCACAAAAAAGTCTTTGGCGATTGGGATAAAAGAAGTTAGGCCGGGAAATCATTTGGGCGATATTGGCTGGGCTATTCAAAAATACGTAGAGTCGCAAAAATTTAATGTCATCCGCGATTTGTGCGGCCACGGCATCGGTAGGGAACTGCACGAAGATCCGCAAATTTTGAATTATGGGAAAAGAGGGACAGGTCCCGAGCTTAAAGACGGAATGGTTTTATGTTTGGAGCCGATGATTACAGCTGGAAATTGGAGAATAAAAAAAAGCGCAGACGGCTTTAGCTATATAACTCAAGACAATTCTCTTTCCTGTCACTTTGAGCACACCACCGCCGTTACTAAAACCGGCCCCGAAATCTTGACAGAGTTAGTATAAGAGGTAAGGACGTTTTGGCGGTTAGACAATCCGCCTTTTTTTTGTTTGGCCTGTATTATGTTATAATAATTTAATGTACTTATCTATTATTATTCCGGCGTATAATGAGGAAAAACGGCTACCCAAGACCTTGGCGGAAATTGACAGATATTTATCAAAGCAATCTTACGATTACGAGATTTTGGCGGTTGATAACGGCTCAACCGATAAAACTTCAGAAATTGTCAGAGGATTAGTCAGTCAGATTAAAGGATTAAAATTGCTTGAAGGTTCAGTCGGGAAAGGGAAGGGCTACGCCGTTAAAAAAGGCATGCTGGAAGCCAGTGGCGATTTTAGGATTTTTACCGATGCCGATAACTCCACGGCCATTAACCAGATTAAAAAAATGTGGCCGGAATTCCAAGCGGGTTTTGATATTGTTATTGGTTCAAGAGACGTTAGGGGGGCAGTTTTAGATCCGCCCCAGCCCTTTTTAAGGAATATTATTTTGGGAGAAGGATTCAAGTTGTTTAGAAAAATAGTTATCGGTCTTTGGGATTTGGAAGATACCCAATGCGGCTTTAAGGGATTTACCAAAAGGGCGGCTGAATCAATTTTTCCCAAGGCGATAATTTCTCATTTTGCTTTTGATCCGGAAATTTTGGTTATCGGAAAGAGAGCCGGCTTTAAAATCAAAGAGATTCCGATCTCGTGGAAAAACGATCTGGAAAGCAAAGTAAAATTCGGGTCAATAATAAAAATGGCCGCTGATTTAATAAAAATAAGGCTAAACTTAATCAGAGGGATTTATGGCTAAGAAGACAAAAATAAAATTTCCGTCAGAATTGAGGCTTGATCTTATCTCCAGGGATTGGGTGGTTATCGCCACTGGCCGCGGCCGCCGGCCGGAAATGTTTAAAAAAGAAAAGAGAAGCGGTCAGGAGGCGGCAAAAAAAGACTGTCCGTTTTGCCGTCTTGAGAAGAAAAGAGTTTTTGTCGTGCCCAATAAATATCCCGCTTTTTTGCCGTCAAAAACGCTGGGAAAAAAAGTTGAGGGAGGTATTTATCAGACAATGAATGCTGTCGGCTTTTGCGAGCTGGTCGTGACCCGAGACCATAAAAAATCTTTAGCTCTTTTGCCTCAAGGCGACGTTGAAGAGGTTATCGGTGTTTATCAGGAAAGATACCTGGAATTGATGGAAAAACCCCACGTTAATTATGTTTCAATCTTTCATAACCACGGAGCTGAAGCAGGAGCGAGTCAACCCCATCCTCACTCTCAGATTATTACCACGCCCTTGGTAGACGCCGATTTAAAAAACGCTCTTTTGAATTCGGAAAAATATTTTAGGGAAAATAAAAAATGCGTCTATTGCCAAATGATAGAATGGGAAAAAGCGATAAAGAGAAGAATTATTTTTGAAAATGAGGATTTTTTGGCTATTTGCCCCTTTGCTTCCAAAGCGGCTTTTGAGATTATCGTTTCTCCAAAGAACCACCTTCCTTATTTTGAGAGAATAAACGAAAAAGAAAAAAAACAATTGGCTGAAGCCTTGAGAATAAGCCTGCGCAAGCTTTACAAAGGGGTCGGCGATCCTGCTTACAATTTTTATTTGCACACGGCTCCCTGCGATGGAAAAGATTATTCTTATTATCATTGGCATTGGACAATTTTGCCCAAGACAGCGACCTGGGCCGGCTTTGAGCTTGGCGCCAAAATGGAAATTTCCGCAATTGCGCCCGAAAAAGCCGCCGAATATTTGAAAAAACAAAAATGAAACCATTAATTGTTGCTAATTGGAAAATGAATCCTGCTTCTTTAGCTGATGCCAAGAAGCTTTTTAACGCAGTTAAAAGCACAAGGACAATCATTTGTCCGCCGTTTGTTTATTTGTCTGCCTTAAAAGCCTCTGGATCTCAAGATTGTTTTTGGGAAAATTCCGGCGCTTTTACCGGAGAAGTTTCTCCGAAGATGTTGAAAGATTTAGGCGTGGAGTATGTCATCCTTGGTCATTCGGAAAGAAGGAGATATCTTGGAGAAACCAACGAGATGATTGATAAAAAAATAAAAGCGTGTTTGGCTGCCGGCCTTAAGCCGATTTTATGCGTTGAGAAGCCGGAGCAAATTAAAAAATGGCAAGATATAATTATCGCTTTTGAGCCGGTTTTAGCAATCGGCACGGGCGAGCCATTTGATATTCAAAAAGCTAAAAAAATGCGCGAATCTCTTTTTGGTTTCCCGGTAGTTTTATACGGCGGCAGCGTTGATTCTAAGAACGCATCAGATTATATAAAAAAAGCCGGTTTTCAAGGTCTTTTAGTCGGGACAGAGTCTCTTTCGGCCAAAGAGTTTATCAAGATAGCAAAAGCCGTAGATTCTGTTGATTAATTTTCTGTTTTGAGTATATAATGCAGGATATGGATAAAGTTTTAGACGGCAAGTTTTTTAATCCGACCCGGGGAAACTTAACTCTGCCTGAAGTCATAGGAGAAATGAAAAGCTACATCAAACAAAAGCCAGAGAAATTTTACGATATTATTGTCGGTTGCGATTCCTCTTCGTCCGAAACCCCGAATTTTCCTTTGGCTATTGTCGCTTTGAGAGTCGGGGAAGGCGGCAGATTTTTTCTTAAAAAGATTGGCTATCAAAACAGGATTTTTCATAGCCGCTGGAGAGAGCGAATTTTAGAAGAAGTTTTTTTATCCTGTCAGCTTGCTCTGCATTTGCGCGGGAGCTTGGAAAAGGCGTTTGATGAGCAAAACTTTAAGTATCAATTCCGCTACATTCATGCTGACGTCGGCGAAAATGGCGCCACCAAGGATATGATTAGAGAGGTAACTGGTTTAATTCGCGGCAACGGCTTTGAGCCGAAAATCAAACCCGAATCATTTGCCGCATCCAACGTCGCCGACCGGTATAGTTAGTTGACATTATTTCCAGTGAGTTTGTTAGACATTGAATGTCCGACAATCAGTCCTTTAAATAAACAAAAAACGGCTTGAAGTTATCTCCCCGTGTCGGTAGAATAGAATAATGACCTCTTCAGGGCTAAGAGAAAAGTTTTTGGAATTTTTTGAGAAAAACGGGCATGCTATTATACCTTCAGCTTCTTTAGTTCCGGAGAATGATCCAACCGTGCTTTTTACCACGGCCGGCATGCACCCATTGGTGCCTTTTTTGTTGGGAGAAAAACATCCGGCCGGCAAAAGGCTGGCTAATTTTCAGGCCTGCGTGCGCACCGACGATATTGAGGAGGTGGGAGATGAAACGCACCATACTTTTTTTGAGATGCTAGGCAACTGGTCGCTGGGAGATTACTTTAAAGAAAAAGCGATAAAATTAAGTTTTGAATTTTTGACGGCAAAAGATTGGCTCGGTTTGGCAAAAGAAAAATTAGCTGTTTCTGTTTTTGCGGGAGACAACGACGCGTCAAAAGATGAAGAGTCAAAAAAAATCTGGCTTAGTCTGGGCGTTCCCGAGGCGCTGATCAAAGAGCTTTCAAGGAAAGATAATTGGTGGGGGCCAGCTGGCGCAACCGGGCCCTGTGGCCCTGACACGGAAATATTCTATTGGGCGGGCCGTGAGTCGGTTCCCGAAGAATTTAATCCGGAAGATAAACACTGGGTGGAAATATGGAACGATGTTTTTATGGAGTATTTTAAGAATAAAGAAGGGAAATACGAACCGCTTTCTCAAAAAAATGTTGACACCGGTATGGGCATGGAAAGAACGTTGGCGGCGCTTAACGGCTTTGACGATAATTATAAAACAGATATATTTTGGCCGATTGTTGAGGAGATAGAAAAATTGTCCGGCGGAAAAAAGTATGAAGAGAATAAAAAAGAGCTCCGCATAATTGCCGACCATATTAAAGCCGCGGTTTTTTTGATTGCGGATGGAATTTTGCCTTCCAATGCGGAGAGGGGATATGTTTTGAGGAGGATTTTAAGAAGAGCGATCAGATACGGAAAATTACTCGGCTTTGCCGAGCAATTCCTGATTCCGCTGGCGCAGAAAGTTGTTGAAATTTATCAAGACGTTTATCCGGAAGTTAAGGCAAAAGAAAATGATATTCTGAATGTTATTCTGGTTGAGGAAGAAAAATTTGAAAAAACATTAGAGGATGGGCTAAAACAATTTGAAAGAGGGCTGGACGCTTTTGAGCTATATACAACTTATGGTTTTCCCATAGAGCTGACAATAGAGCTAGCTAAAGAAAGAGGCAAAAGCGTTGACACGGAAGAGTTTAATAAAAAATTTAAAGAGCACCAGGAGCTTTCCAGGACAGCTTCCGCCGGAATGTTTAAGGGGGGATTGGCCGACACCGGGGAAACGGCCACCAGATATCATACTGCTACGCACCTGCTATTGGCTTCTTTGCGGCAAATTTTAGACCCGGAGACTTATCAAAAAGGCAGCAATATAACAGCCGAACGTTTAAGATTTGATTTCAATTATTCCCAAAAATTGACCGAAGCGCAGATTAAGCAAGTCGAAGATTTAGTTAACCAGAAGATTCAAGAAGACATAAAGGTTGAAATGATTGAAATGCCCAAAGACGAGGCAATTAAAATCGCTAAAATTTCTTTTGATCCTGCCAAATACGGCGAGATCGTCAAAGTTTATAAAATCGGCGATTTCAGCATTGAACTTTGCGGCGGGCCGCATATTGACAGAACGGGAAAGCTGGGGAAATTTAAGATTGTTAAGGAAGAGGCGTCAAGCGACGGTGTTAGAAGAATTCGGGCAATTTTGGAATAAGCCCCTTATTTGTTATAATAAAAAGACCATTATGCCAAAAAAGATAATTGATATTATGCCTCCGGGAATAGAAAGCTCCGGCCGTAAAAAAAAATCGGCCGAGGTTTTGCCAGAAAGCGGAGCAAAGCCGTCTTTTAAGATATTTTTTAGCAAAAAATTCTATTTAATAATCGCTTTTTTGGCGTTGGCGGGAGCCGCGGCTTTTTTTAGCCAAAGCCGGGCTGAAATAAGAATTTTTCCGGCAACGGAAGATTTGACCTTTGAAACAAAATTAAGCGTAGCCAGCAACGGCTTGGCAGAGTTGGCCGGCGTTATTTTTGAAGAAGAAAAGACGGTGACGAAAGAATTCTTAGCTACCGGGAAAAAAGTCATAGAAAAGAAAGCTGAAGGCACGATCAGGATTTATAACAATTATCATTCAAGTCAGGCATTAGTGGCGAACACTCGGCTGCAGGCTACTTTGGAAAAATTTCAGCCAGCTTTGGAAAAAGACGAGAAGCCGTGGTTCAGAATTGTATCAGCGGTCACGATTCCGGCCAAGAGTTATGTTGACGTCAAGGTTGTCGCTGACAGTTCCGGCGAAAAATACAATATCAAGTCTTCAAAGTTTTCCGTTCCTGGATTAGCGGGAACCCCTCAATATACCCTGATTTACGGCGAATCGTTTCAGGATTTCCAAGGAGGGAGTCGAAAAGAAAGCCCTCAAATTTCAGCCGCTGACCTGGCAAAAGCAAAAGATGAAATTTCTCAAATAGCCAAAGAGGCAAGCGTATCCCAGCTTAAAGAAAAGATTCCGGCCGATTTTACCTATTTTGAGGACGCTTTTAAGACAGAAGCTTTAGAAACATTTTCTATTTCTAAGGCGCTTGACGAATCGGAAAAATTCAATTATCAGGCCAAAGCCAAAGCAAAAACCATGGCTGTTAAAAAAACCGACTCGGATAATTTTGCCAAAGAATTTGTTCTTTCTGAAATCGGAGACAAAAAAATTGACGAAAAAAATCTAAAAATCAATTATTCTTTATATTCAATTGATAACCAGTTGAACAAAATGATGCTGGCGCTTGACATAGATTCAATAGTTTACTCCCTGGGCGGCGATGAGGATTTGTTGAAAAAAAATCTTTCCGGGAAATCTCTGGCCGACGCTAAATATTTCCTGGAAAATCAGTCAGGGAGCATAAAAGAGGCAAAAATTAAAGTCTGGCCGTTTTGGGCGAACTCTCTTCCAAAAGACTTGACCAAAATAAAGATTTTTGTTAATATCTAATGGTGAATCAAAACCCCAAGGCTTTTAGGGCGTCAGGAACCGTAATCGAGGCTTTACCGAGCACTAATTTCAAAGTGAAGCTGGATGACGGGAGGGAGGTTTTTTGCCATTTAGCCGGAAGACTGAGAATGTTCCGGATTAAAATTTTGCCCGGGGATAGGGTTCAGATTGAGATGACGCCGTACGATGAGACAAAGGGTAGGATAGTCTATCGCGGCAGGTAATTCGTATTTGAAGTATGAAAGTTAGGCCATCAATAAAAAAGATTTGCAGTCATTGCAAAATTGTTCGCCGAAAAAGGCGAATTTATGTAATTTGCAAAAATCCTAAACATAAACAGCGCCAAGGATAAAATTATGCCAAGAATCGGCGGGGTGAACATCCCCGACAACAAACAAATAGAATTTGCTTTAACTTATATTTACGGCATAGGCCGCTCTTTAAGCAGAAAAATTTTAAGCGCGGTCAAGGTTGATCCGGCGGCTCGCGCCAAAGATCTTACCGCTGACCAAATAAATCAGCTGAAAGATTTTATTGAAAAAAAATATAAAACAGAAGGAGATCTTCGGCGTGAAATAATGGCCAACATAAAAAGATTAAAAGACATTTCAGCTTGGCGGGGGTTGCGTCATATGAGAAAATTGCCGGTCAGGGGACAGAGGACGCGGACCAATACCAGGACTGTGAGGGGAAATGTCCGCAAAACAGTGGGGTCGGGCCGCAAACCGGCGGCCGAGCCGACGTAAAACATTTATGGGTAAAAAGCATGTAATTGCGCAGACTCAAGAAGACCTGTTGAAAGAAAAAGATAAAGTGGTAAAGCAGCAAACAGCCGCTCCTAAAATTCAAATTCAGGAGGGGCGAATTTATATTTTTTCATCTTATAACAACACTATTATGAACCTGACCGATCCGCGGGGCAATAGCTTGTTTTGGGTAAGTTCTGGTTCAATTGGTTTTAAGGGAAGCAAAAAATCCACGCCTTTCGCCGCTTCAAAAGTCGCTGAAATGGTGTCGGAAGCCGCTAAAAAATTGGGAGTGAAAGAAATAAAAGTTTTTGTAAAGGGAATCGGATCGGGAAGAGAGTCGGCTATCAGGTCTTTGGCGGCTAGGGGACTGGAAATAATTTCAATTAAAGATATCACTCCGATGCCTCACAACGGGTGCCGACCGCCCAAAGTAAGGCGCGTTTAATCATATATTTTTATGCAAAGTTCACTTTGTCAAACTTGCCGCCGTTCTGGGATTAAACTCTTTTTGAAGGGCGAGCGTTGCGTTACGGCAAAATGCGCGATCATAAAAAGGCATGACCCGCCGGGTCCTAGAAAAAAAAGGCGGCCAGCTCCGCTTTCTGAATACGGGAAACAGCTCAGAGAAAAGCAAAAGTTAAAAAATTGGTATAATTTAAGAGAGCAGCAGCTATCAAACTACGTAAAGGCGGCTCTCAAAAAGAGGGGCAGTTCCGAGGATCCGATAGTCTTATTAATTAAAACTTTGGAAGGTCGTTTAGATAATGTGATTTTCCGTTTAGGGTTTGCCATTTCTCGCAAGATGGCAAAGCAAATGGTTACCCACGGACTTTTTTTAGTTAACGGGAAGCCGGCTAATATCCCTTCGTATCAAGTAAAAAAGAGCGATATCGTTTCGGCAAAGGCTGCTAAAATAAAAAAATCAATTTTCCAGAAGATATCAGGTCAGCTGAAAAAACACAAAGCTCCTTCTTGGCTTGAATTAAACGCGGAAAAATGGGAAGGGAAAGTTGTTTCAGATCCCATAGCCGATACGGCCGAGCTGCCAGCGGAAATATCCTCAATTTTTGAATTTTATTCGCGATAATAAATATAATCACCTAATAATTATAATTTTATGATATCATTGCCGCTCAAGCCAAAAATTATCAAAAGAGACGGAAATCGGGCAGTTTTTGAAATTGAAGCCCTTTATCCGGGATACGGGGTTACTATAGGGAATTCAATGAGAAGGATTCTTCTTTCTTCTCTGGAGGGCGCCGCGGTTACTCAAATGAAAATCAAAAACGTTCCGCACGAATTTTCAACTATCGCTGGGATAATAGAGGACGCGGTCACGATTATGCTTAATTTGAAGCAGTTAAGATTTAAAATTTTCAGCCCCGAGCCCCAAAAGGCGGTTTTAAAAGCAAAAGGCGAAAAAAGAGTAAAAGGTTCTGATTTTGAAATTCCGGCCCAATTGGAGCTAGTAAATCCCGATTGCCACATTGCGACATTAACCCAAAAATCGGCCGAGCTGGAAATAGAGATTTTGGTTGAAAAAGGGATAGGTTATTCGCCCAGAGACGGAAGAAAGAAGCAGGAAAAGGTGGAGATTGGAACTATTCCGGTTGACGCAATTTTTACGCCGATAAAGAGGGTGGGGTTTCGGGTGGAAAATATGAGAGTGGGAGAGCGAACAGATTTTGATCGGCTTTTTTTGGAAATTGAAACCGACGGCGTAGTCGCGCCCGAGGATGCTTTCTCGCAAGCGGCTGAAATCCTGCTTAATCATTTTTCGCTGTTTGCCGAGGCGTTTAAGAAAGAGCCCAAAACAGAGTCAGCTGGAACCGTTGCCAAGAAAAAACCATTAAAGAAAAAAAATGAGAAAAAGAAAAAGGGGAAGAAGGCTTAGCTTAAAAACGGATCAAAGAAAAGCGCTTTTGCGTTCTTTGGCCAGTTCTCTTTTTTTGAAAGAGAAAATCACGACTACTTACGCCCGGGCAAAAGAGTTGGCTATTTTTGCTGAAAAACAAATAACAAGAGCAAAGATCGGCGACCTTTCCGGTCGAAGGAGGCTTGCCGAGAAATTTTCTGAAAATATTGTAAAAAAGCTGATTAAAGAATTTGCGTTAAGGTACAAGGAAAGAAAAGGCGGCTATACCAGGATTATCAACTTAGGCCCCAGAAAAAGCGACGGAGCGAAAATGGCCATTATTGAGCTGATTAAATAATGAAACGTGAAACTCGTACAATTGACGCAACGGGCGTGGTATTAGGCAGACTAGCAAGTGAAATCGCGGTTTTATTGCGCGGCAAATACCGGCCCGATTTTTATCCCTATAAGGATATGGGAGATATTGTCATTGTGAAGAATGCGGATAAAATGAAAATAACCGGCAACAAGCTTGAGCAAAAAAAATATTTCCGCCATTCCGAATGGCTTGGCAGCTCAAAAGAAATTTCTTTGAAGGACGTCCTTAAGAAAAATCCAGGAGACGCTTTAAGAAGGGCTGTATTGGGTATGTTGCCAAAAAATAAATTGCAAGACAAAATGATAAAGAGGCTAAAATTTGAATAAAAAATGGTTACTAAGAAAATTTCAGCAAAAAAAATTGAAGCGGAAAAGCCGGGCAAATATTTTGGAGCGACAGGCCGCCGGAAAACCGCTACGGCCAGGGTCCGTATTTTCACTAAAAACGGCAAGTTTTTTTTGGTTAATAAAAAACCGGCAGAAAAATATTTTTCTACCCTGGAGCTTCAGCGGGTAGTTAAGGCCGCGTTGGAAAAGATGGATTGCCTTGATAAATTTAGCGTTGAAGCCTTAGTAAGAGGCGGCGGACTTCATGCTCAAGCGGAAGCCATAAGGCATGGTCTGGCCAGAGCTTTGGTTTTGTTTGACGCCAGCTTCAGGCCGCAATTAAAAAGGGCCGGTTATCTGAAAAGAGACCCCAGGATGCGGGAGAGAAAGAAATTCGGCCTAAAAAGGGCAAGGCGTGCGCCTCAATTTTCAAAGCGGTAAGCATCAGCGTATCGGCGTTGAGTATTATGCTCAGGGAATTTATAGATAAATTTTATTTGGAGAAAGAAAGATCTAAAGAACAGCGCCATTTTTATATTACGGACGCCGGGAAATGCCCTCGGGCGATTTTTTTTAAATTCAAAAACGCTCCCCGTAAGGAAATGGAGGCTAACATTTTAAGGATGTTTGATCACGGGGACCATATCCACCAGATGATTATGAAGCCCCTGCTTTCAATCCATGATATTCATGTGGTCGCCTCAGAAATAAATATTCCGCCTCAAGAGCTGATTTCAGGAAGAGCCGATGCTATAATTTCCGATGGCAAGGATTTATATGTTTTAGATATCAAAAGCATGAACTCCATGATTTTTCGGACTTTGGAATTTCCCAAAGAGGAAAACATCAATCAGCTTCAGCTTTATTTGCATTATTTTAGAATCCCTCAAGGGATTTTGCTGTACGTCAGCAAAGACAATCAGGAATTGAAAGAATTTTTAGTGAAGTACGACAGAGATCGATCTGAAAAGCTTATTGCTAATTTAGCCGATCTAAAAAACAAAATTAATTCCGATATTGTTCCTGACAGAATTTCCGGATATTCGGACGATTGGCAGTGCAGATACTGCCAGTTTAGAGAAATTTGCCAAATGGCGGGTTCCGGGCAAATAGCCTGGTCCAATTTCAAAGATCGCGTCGTTAGCGTCTCTGCTTGATTGAGCCGAACAGGCTCTTTTTTTATTTGAGCAAGGGCTCGGATTGGTAGAGAGAGTTAGAACTTAAAACGTAGAGTTTTTTGTCCGATTCGCTGAAAGATATTTCTGGATCTGGAAAGCTGGCGATATTCCAAAGTTGAATTCGGTCGCGACTGTTGGTTTCAGTCGCTATAATTTTTTCACCCGCGTTAAATATCAAATAATCCGGATTTAGCCAGAGAACATTGCCGATTTTTTCTGAAAACCGAGCTAAAAACAATTTTTCTCCGGCTTTTCTTTCTGGGCTGATAAGTATGTCCTGCAGGTAGAAAAGCCAAATTTCGGAATTTGAAGAAAAAACCAGCTTTTTTTTGTCGGGAGAAATTTTGATACTTTCCAGCCCGTCAAAAAATTTTTCAAAAATACCCGAGTTTTTATTAAATAAATATAAGGTTTTGTCCTCTTGCAGGAATAAATAAGCGGAGAACTCTCTTAATTTGTATTCCGTTTCCTGCTTAATCGGGAAGGGTGTTTGGCTTAATTTGGTTTTTTGTTTGAAAAGATAGCCGGCATCGTCAAGGTAATAAATTTCATCTTCTGAAAGAGTATCGGACGCAGCTTCTTTCAGAAGGGGAGAGGTATTGTCTATTTTCAGGACGAATTTTTTCTCCTGTTCTTTTGTCCCTACGTAAAGGTAAGCCTCTTTGGAGCCTGGCGACCATTCCAGATTCATCAGATCGGCTCCTTTTGAAGATATGTCTTTTTCAAAAATAAGATGACTTTTTATATTTGTTTCCAGCGAATACAATTTTAATCCCCAGCTCATAGTTTTGTTAGCTGCGGGTTCATAAATAATGATTTTCTTTCCGTCGGGAGAAATCCAAAAATCGTTGGCTGTTTTAGTTATGCTGGCGAATTGAACGTTGGAGGGAAACAGAACAACTCCTTTGGCTTCGGCCACTTCTTTTGGTCTGACTTCCATGGTTTTTCGCCAGGACAAAAACCCCTCTTTTTTTATTTCTACAGCGTATGATTTGGGCAAAAGATTTTTAATCAAAACAGAGCCGAAGAAAAAATCTGTTTTTTGGACCAATTTTTGATCTAGATAGATTTCGGCTTGCTTTGGATGGGTTTTTATAAAAATGCCGCCAACTTGAGTAATTATTTTTTTTTGAAAATCAAAGCGATAGCCCTGTGAATGGAAAACAATCGCCGGCGCTATCAGAAAAAACAGAGCCACCATGGTCAAAAAGAGGATTGTCCGTTTTCTTTTAGTCATTTAGTCATTATAGCAAAAATCGTTTTTGCCACAAAGTTGACAAAGCCCTGACATAGAGCGTCAAGCGCTCGGAACTGATATTCATAAAATATCAGCCCCGAGCGCATTTTCTTTTTCCAAAAAATTGTTAGAATAATTAAATGAGTATTTTTCCGAAAATTGAAAAAATTACGAGAGATGCGACGATATCGCATTTTTTATTGATGTTCGGCTACAAGCTTTACTCTTTTTATTTTCCTTTGTTTTTGGTCGCCAAAGGATTTTCTTTGGCTCAAGTCGGCTACACCAGTTTTTTAATCTATTTGCCTATTGCTATTTTCGCTCCGATTGCCGGATTTTTGAATCATAAAATAAATCCGGCCGTGCTTTCTTCAATCGGCATTGCTGGCTATGGCATCCATGCCGCTGGAATGATTATATTTCCCAATTTTTTATCTTTTTATTTGCTTCAGGTAATTCTTGGAATATCGGCGGCTTTATTTTTTGTAAGCTCCAGATCAATGCTAATGGGTTCCCATCTGGAAAATCACGATCAATCTTTCGCTTGGTTTTATTCGGCCAACACTTATGCGGCGGCCGTGTCGCCGGCTATCGGCGCGGTTTTAATATGGAAGTTCGGCTTTACCGGCGTTTTTATTCTAAGTTTAATTTTCCAGTTATTTAACGCAGTTTTTACTTTTAGCCGCCGAGGTCAGATTAGTCATCTAAGCAGCGGCATAAAAATAAAAGAAGTAGGCCGCAATTATTTGGACGCCGGCCGCGAGTTGAAAAAGAGAAATGCGTTGCCGTTTGTTTTGATTTCTTTTTTGGTTTTGGTTTTGGCCGGATTCAACAATACCTTTTTCGTTTTATTTTTAAAAAATCTTGGCTGGTCGCAAAACTTAATTTTAGTTTTTAATTCCATTTTGTCTTTGGCCTTTTTGCCGATTTCTTTTTGGATAATCAAGCAAGTCGCCAGATTTAAGAGCGAGTTCAATATCTCTAGCGGCGGCCAGCTAGCCGGCATTTTCTCGGTTTTGCTGGGCGGACTGGCAGCTCTCCTTAATTTTTATTCCGCTTTTTTGATTATGCTCGGTCAGGCGGTCGGCGATTTAATATCTAGCTCGGGACGCAGCGGTCTTTTGTCGCTGAGGCTCAAAAAAAATCCGGAAGAATCAGCCGCGATAGACACGATTTTTTCTCCCTTGGCTACGGCTTTCGGGTCTTTAGCTGGCGGTTTGATCATCGGATTTTTAGGGTTTCCGTTGGTCTTTGTTGCCGGAGGGGTTTTGCTTTTCGGAGCAGGAACCATTGGCCGGCGATTTGCCAAAAAGCAAAAATAAAGCTAAAGTAGAGCCATGAAAATAGGTATTGATTTAGGAACTTGCAACTCTTTAGTTTTTCTGCCCAAAAAAGGCGTGGTTTTAGAGGAACCGTCGGTTGTGGCAGTGACTATCGCCGAGAACAAGATTCTGGCCGTGGGCCAGCAGGCAAAAGAAATGATGGGTAGGACTCCAGACACTATCAGGATTTACCGGCCATTAAGAGACGGCGTTATTGCCGATTTTAGAGTTACCTTGGCGATGATTAAGTATTTTATTGAAAAAGTTTCCGGCAGTTTCCGGTTCTTAAAACCGGAATTGCTGATCGGCGTGCCAGCCGGCATTACCTCTACAGAAAGAAGGGCGGTGATTGAAGCCGGGTTAATGGCCGGGGCTAAAGCGGTTTATTTGGTTAAAGAGCCGATTTTGGCCGCTATCGGGGCAGGGGTGCCGATTAATTCGTGTGTTGGCAATATGATTGTTGACATTGGCGGCGGAACTTCGGAGGTCGCTGTAATTTCTCTGGGCGGAATAGTTACCTTTCATTCGCTTCGCGTGGCCGGCGACAAAATGGACGCCGCCATTACCGAATACATCAGAAAAAAACATAATTTAGCCATCGGCGAGCAAACGAGCGAAGATGTAAAGATAAAAATTGGCACGGCATTGCCGGAAAAAGAAAATAGGGTTTTAGAAATAAGGGGCAGGGATTTGGTGCTTGGCTTGCCTCGTAACATCAAAATTTCTTCCAATGAAATCTGCGAGGCGGTTTCCGACACCCTGTCTGAAATCATTCAGGCTGTCAAAATCGTTTTGAGAGAAACGCCGCCAGAGCTTTCCGCCGATATTATGGACAAAGGAATGGTTTTGTCGGGCGGCGGAAGCTTGTTAAGGAATCTTCCCGCTTTGGTGGCAAAATCCACCGGCGTGCCTTGTTCTTTGGCCGAAGACGCTTTGTTCTGCGTGGCTAAAGGAACTGGAGCTGTTCTGGAGAACTTGGATATTTATAAAAAGAGCATAATGGTAAAAAAATAACCTTTTGTGGTTTTAGGCCATCAAAAACAACTTCAATTTTTGAAAAAAAGCGCCGAGTCGGATAGGCTGGCCCATGCCTATCTTTTTTCCGGTCCGGCGCAAATTGGTAAAAAAACAATTGCTAAAGAATGGGCTAGCCGGTTGCTTGGAGAAAATGTTCAGTCAGCGATTCAGCCCGATTTAATTTTACTTGAGCCAGATCCGGAAAGCGGGGAGATTGAAATCGGCCAAATTCGCGAGCTTATCTGGAAGCTATCGTTAAAGCCGGCGGCTGCCGCTTTGAAAGTGGCGATTTTGAACGATTGTCACTTAATGAACCAGCATGCGCAGAACTGTTTCTTGAAAACGCTTGAAGAACCGAAAGGAGATACGGTTTTGATTTTAGTCACCGACAGGCCTCGGGTTTTACTGCCGACAATCGCTTCTCGTTGCCAGGAAATTAAATTTTATCCGGTTGCCAGAAAAGAAATTGACAAATACCTTCTTCAAGCTGGCAAATCAGCTGACATTGCCGAAGAAATCGGCAAAATTGCGGCTGGTTTTCCCGGCAGGGCAATAGAGTTGGTTGAATTTCCCGAAAAATTAAACGATTATCGGGAAACCATGAAAGACATTGAAAAGATTCTAAATGGCAGTTTAGCCGCGCGTTTTCAATACGCCCAAAAAACCGCCGATAGAGAAGATTTGCTTGAGGTTTTAAAAATTTGGCTGGCTTATTTCCGCAACAACTTGATTTCCGGGGCTGGCGATAAGAAAATAAAAAATATCCTTCTGCGAATTCAAAAAATCTTTTTTTTGCTTTCCACCACCAACGTTAGCCGCCGTTTGGCCGTGGAAATTTTGATGCTGGAATTGTGAACTGGTTTTTGTTATATTTAATATATGACATACAAAGAAATTGTGGATAAAATCAAGCCGGAAATGGATAAAGCTATTGGCTTTTTGGTTCAAGAAATGGGAAAGATCCGGACTGGTCGGGCTAGTCCTTCTTTAGTTGAAGATGTGGTGGTTGATTGTTTTGGTCAAAAATTTCCCCTTAAGCAATTAGCGGCTTTGTCAACGCCCGAACCAAAACAGATTCTAATTCAGCCCTGGGACAAATCTTATATTGAAGGCATTGTCGCGTCTTTGGCTAAAACCGGCGTTGGAGCCAACGCTATTGTTGATAAAGACGTAATCAGAATAAACCTGCCCTTTTTAACCGAAGAATACCGCAAAGAATTGGCTAGATTGATAGCCGAAAAACAGGAAGCCGCCAAAAAAACAATTCGCCACTGGAGAGAGGATTCTTGGTCAGAGCTCCAGACAAGGGAAAGGGCGGGAGAAATCAGGGAAGACGATAAATTCAGGGGCAAAGACGAGCTTCAGAAATTAGTTGACGAATACAACAAAAAAGCAGACGAACTGGCCGAGAAAAAGAAAAAAGAGATTTCAGAATAAGGCGGCAAAATACAATGGTTATTACAATTGTCATTGCAATTTTTAGCTTAATGGGGTTGGTCGTTCTCCACGAGCTTGGTCATTTTTTATTGGCCAAGAAATTTGGCGTAAAAGTGGAAGAGTTCGGAATTGGTTTGCCTCCGAGAATTATCGGCAAAAAATTTGGCGATACCGTTTATTCTTTGAATCTTTTACCGGTCGGCGCTTTTGTTAGGCTTTTTGGCGAGGAAAAAAGAAGCAAAGAGTCCAAAAGCTTTTCTGGCAAGCCGGTTTGGCAGAGAGCTCTGATTGTTGCCAGCGGGGTAATAACTTTTTGGCTGGTAACCTTTGTTATTCTTTCCGTTTTGGGCGCGACATTAGGCATTCCGTCGGCCGTGGACGACCAGGATCGTCAAAATTTGAAAAATCCGGTTGTTCAGATAACGGCGGTGGCTAAGAATTCTCCGGCAGAACTAGCCGGGTTGAAAGCCGGAGATATTATAGAGGAACTTAAGACTCAGAATTCAAAATTCAAAATTGCCAAAGTGAGCGAGCTGCAGGGTTTAACCGAAGAATATAAGGGTCAAGAAATAACCTTGACTATTCAGCGGGGAAAAGAGATATTTGGCGTTCCTTTAACGCCGCGAGTGTCTCCGCCGACTGGAGAAGGTCAAATAGGCGTTGGCTTAGCCAGAGTGGCCTTTCTTGTTTATCCATGGCATAAAGCTCCTTTGGGAGGCGCTTTGCTGACAGCCAGAATAACCGGCGATGTTTTTATCGGCTTTGGAAAAATTATCGCTAATTTAACTAAAGGCCAGGGAGTTCCCGCCGGCTTTCAGGCGGTTGGACCCATAGGTATTTTTGACCAGCTTAAAAACGCTTTTGGCATGGGCTTAAATTACTTTCTTTATTTCGTGGCTGTTATTTCCGTTTATCTGGCGATTTTTAATATCCTGCCCATTCCAGCGGTTGACGGGGGAAGATTAATTTTTCTGGGCATTGAAGCTTTAGCTAAAAAACCCGTACCCGAAAAGCTTGAAAAAGGCGTTATTTGCGTTTCCTTTTTCATTTTGATCGGCCTTGTGCTTTTTGTTTCTTTCAAAGATATTACAAGAATAATTCAATAAAATGAGACAGTCGCAGCTTTTCGCCAAAACAAAAAAAGAATTTCCAAAAGACGAAACGAGCGTTAATTCTCAGCTCTTAATTCGGGCTGGCTTTATTGATAAATTAATGGCTGGCGTTTATTCATACTTGCCTTTAGGATTGAGGGTTATTAAAAAAATTGAAAATATTGTCAGGGAAGAAATGGTGAATATCGGCGGCCAGGAAATTTTAATGCCAGCCTTGCAGCCCAAAAACCTCTGGGAAAAAACAGGCAGGTGGCGGTACGAGGAAATGTTCAAATTGAAGAATAGGGAAGAAAAAGATTTTTCTTTGGGCTGGACGCATGAGGAGGTTATTACTCCTTTGGTTCAAAAGTTCGTTAATTCCTACAAAGATTTGCCAGTTTTCGTTTTTCAGATTCAAGATAAATTCAGAGACGAACTGCGGGTAAAATCGGGACTATTGCGAGGCCGCGAGTTTTTAATGAAAGACCTTTATTCTTTTCATAAAGACGAAAAAGACCTGGACGATTATTACGAAAAGGTAAGGAGGGCCTATTTTAAAGTTTTTGCCAGATGCGGATTAAAAAAGCAAACTTTTTTGACCTTAGCCTCGGGCGGTACTTTTAGCAAATACTCTCACGAATTTCAGACTATTACTTCGGCTGGCGAGGACGAGATTTATCTCTGTCCCAAATGCCAGATTGCCATAAATAAAGAAATTATTGAAACAGAAAAGCATGCTTGTTCAAATTGTCAAAGTAAAGATTTAGAAATCAAAAAAGCGGTTGAGGTTGGAAATATATTTAAACTCAAAGAGAAATACACCCAAGCTTTTGATTTTAGATTTAAAGACGAATTCGGAGAGGAAAAAAATGTTTTGATGGGCTGTTACGGAATAGGTCTTGGCCGGCTGATGGGCGCGATCGTTGAGATTCATCATGACGAAAAGGGGATTATCTGGCCGGAAGAAGTCGCGCCTTTTCGGGTGCATCTTATTGAGATTAAAGTTTCAGCTAAAAAAATATATGACGAGTTAATCAAGTCGGGAGTTGAAGTATTATACGACGATAGAGATAAAACGGCCGGGGAAAAATTCGCTGAAGCTGATTTAATCGGACTTCCGACAAGAATTGTGGCAAGCGAGAGAACGTTGGAGAAAGATTCGGTTGAATTAAAGCAAAGGAACAGCCAAAAAGCCAAGCTGATTAAAATTAAGAGCTTAAAAAATATAATTCGCTAATTTATGCTGGAAAAATTCTTAAGATTGTTTTCCGAGGATGTCGCCATTGACTTGGGTACGGCCAATTCTTTGGTTTATGTTTCGGGCCGAGGAATCGTTATTCAGGAGCCCTCGGTAGTGGCAGTAAACCAAAAAACAGGACAGGTTTTGGCTATTGGCGTTGAGGCAAAAAAAATGGTGGGCCGGACCCCCAGTCACATTGTTGCCACCAGGCCATTGAGATCGGGCGTGGTTTCCGATTTTGAAGTGACCGAGCAGATGCTGAGATATTTTATTGAGAAGTCCTGCAAGAAAAAATTTTTTATAAACTCAAGACCCAGGGTAATCATTGGCATTCCTTATGGAGTGACTGAGGTGGAGAAAAAAGCGGTAATAGACGCGGGAATGTCGGCAGGAGCCAGGGAGGTTTTTTTGATAGAAGAACCTATGGCCGCGGCCATAGGTTCAAGGCTGCCTGTGCAGGATGCCGGCGGAAATTTTATTGTTGACATCGGAGGAGGAACGACCGAAGTGGCAATAATCTCGCTGGGCGGCATTGTTTTGGCAAAAAGCCTAAGAATTGCCGGAGATAAACTAAATGAAGATATCGTGCAATACGCCCAAGAAGAATATAAATTGCTGATAGGAGAGCGAACAGCCGAAGCGATTAAAATCGGCATTGGTTCGGCTTATCCTCTGAAGGAAAAGAGAGAAATTCCGATGCGCGGCCGCAATTTGGTTACCGGCTTGCCGGAGGAGATAATCGTTTCCGACAACGATATCCGCCAGGCTATGGAAAAGTCAGTCAAGCAGATTGTTGAGGAGATAAAAATGGCTGTTGAAGAAACTCCGCCCGAGCTTTTGGCCGACATTATGGTTGACGGAATTCATCTTTCAGGCGGCGGTTCTTTGTTGCGCGGTTTGAGCACCTTGATTCAGAAAGAAACCAAAATTCCCACTAAGGTTATTGAAGACCCAATGACCGCCGTGGTCAGGGGAGCTGGCGTGGTGCTGGAGAATTTAGACGAGCTGGAAGAAGTATTAGTGGAGACAGAAGAATTAGAACCGCCAAAGTAAAAATATGCTATCAAAACAAGAAGTCCAACATATTGCCAAGTTAGCCCGGCTGGGCTTGACTGAAAAAGAAATTGAGAAGTTTCAAAAGGACTTGTCACAAATTTTGAATTATGTTGAAAAATTAAAAGAAGTTGACGTTGAAGAGATAGAGCCGACCAGTCATTCGGTGGTGGTGGAAAATATAACTAGAAAAGACGAATCTTTTAAATTTAACAAGAAACTTATCGAAGGTTATTTAAAAGTAAAATCTGTTTTTTAACGCTAAAAAAGAGGGGCTACCAAACTATGGATAGCCATATGATTGCTGAGGGAGAAGAACTCTTCTCCTCCCTCAGCCCGGGGGGGTCAGCGCAGGAATAATGGAAACTTTCCTTTCATCAACCTCCTTTCTCGCGCTCAAGCCAAGTTTTAAGTGGATAACTTTGATGTTAGACATCGGATGTCTAACATACTACAATAAAGCATATGATAAGAAAAATTCAATTTACTCCAGGCTCGTATTATCACATCTATAACAGAAGTAATGACGAACGGTCGATATTCCTTGATGAAAAAGACTATGCCCGATTTCTGTTTTTAATTCTTTTTTACCAAGCGTCAGTTCCCCTTTATAATCTTGGCCTCCAGACCTCTTATTTTGTTAAACATTCAATGTTTAATATATCTGCAAAAACTCTTCAAAATATAATAATGGCAAGAAGAGTAGAGCTTAATTCTTTTGCAATAATGCCCAATCATTTTCACCTCTTTTTGCAAGAAAAAGATAAAAAAGGAATTTCTTTCTATCTTCAACGAATCCAAAATGGATACGCGAAATATTTTAATGCAAAACACGCGAAAAGGGGACATCTCTTCCAGGGCGCTTTCCGCGCCGTCCCCGTAGAAACAGACGAGCAACTTCTCTATCTCTCGGCGTACATTCATCGTAATCCAAGAGAAATAGCGGAATGGAAAGATAAAGAAGCAAAATACCCGTGGTCTAGTTATCAAGATTTCATCGGAAAGAATCGTTGGAATGAACTTTTAAGACCAAACATTATTCTTGATCACTTTTCTGGCGCCAAGGATTATTACGAATTTGTAGAAACAAGTACTGCGAAAATAAAACCCAGCGAGCTTAAAACATTCGCTAAAGACTTTTTTCTTGAGGATGTTAGACATCGGATGTCTAACATATCATCGGATGTCTAACATATCAAAATTAATTCTATGAGTTTGACCGGTTTGACAATCAAGCAAGTCCATGACGGTTTGGTAAAAAAGGAATTTTCGGTTGTGGAATTGACTAAGGCCTATTTGGAAAAAATAAAAAAAGTTGATAAAGACATCAACGCTTATTTGGCTGTGACCGAGGATTTGGCTTTGGCGCAGGCCGAAGAAGTTGATAAAAAAATCGCCAGAGGAGAGGAATTGGATATTTTATCGGGCGTTCCCTGTTCCCTGAAAGATGTTTTTATGCTGGAGGGAGTAAAATGCACGGCCGGGTCGCGAATTCTGGAAAATTACATTGCGCCTTACGACGCCACTGTGGTTAAAAAAATCAAGGATAGGGGAGCGGTAATTTTAGGGAAAAACAATACGGATGAGTTTACTATGGGGTCTTCGGGTGAAAATTCAGCTTTTGGCCCGACGAAAAATCCTTTGGATTTGAGTCGGGTGCCGGGTGGTTCTTCTTCGGGCCCGGCCGCGGCCGTGGCGGCTGATATGGCAGTCTTTGCTTTAGGCACAGACACGGGAGGATCAATTCGCCAGCCTGCTTCTTTTTGCGGCATAGTCGGATTAAAACCGACTTACGGCGCCGTTTCCCGTTACGGCGAAATAGCTTACGCTTCATCTTTGGACCAGGCGGGACCGCTGGCTAAGACCGCGGAAGATTGCCAGATTGTATTTGAAGCCATAAAAGGCAAAGACCCAGCTGATTCGACATCCGTCAAATCTAAGGTTTCGGATTTCGGATTTCGGATTTCGGATTTACGCATTGGTGTTCCCAAAGAATACTTTATTAAGGGGATTGATACCGAAGTTGAAAAAATAATAAAAAATGCGATAAAGAGATATGAAAAAATGGGAGCGAAAATTGAAGAAATCAGCTTGCCGCATACAAAATATGCTTTAGCGTGCTATTATATAATTGCAACCTCTGAAGCGTCGGCGAACTTGGCTCGTTATGATGGCATTAAATACGGGGCAAGCCAAAAAGCTGAAAACTTATTGGATGTTTATTTGAAGAGCAGGGAGGAGGGGCTTGGGCCGGAAGCGAGAAGGAGGATTGTGCTTGGGACCTATGTTTTGTCAGCCGGTTATTATGAGGCTTACTACTTAAGAGCGCAAAAAGTCAGAACGTTGATACGGCGTGATTTTGAAAAGGCTTTTGAGAAAGTGGATGCGATTTTTACACCAGTTTCTCCGACTACAGCTTTTAAATTAGGCGAAAAAATTGATGACCCTTTGACAATGTATTTATCTGATATTTTTACGATTTCCATAAACTTGGCTGGTTTGCCGGCGCTTTCTTTACCGGTCGGTTCGGCTAACGGTTTGCCGGTCGGTTTGCAAATAATCGGCCGTTGGTTTGAAGAAAATAAAATTTTAAATATCGGCAAGCTCTATGAGCAGCATACTTGATTTTGACATAATACAATTTTTTACCTCGCCGATCTATCGGACCCTGTTTTTCGTTTTTAAGTATGGCATGATGGTTTTTTCCGCGTTTTTATTCGGCATTATTGTTTTCTCTCTGCTTAAGACCACTTGGCTGAAAAGGCTCATTCTTTGGGATGCGCAGGAATTTTTGAGCTATCAGCCACACGACGCTAGGAAAATTCTTAAAGATTGGCAGAGGATTAAGAAAAGAATGGATACCGGTTTGGAGTCGGAATTCAAGATAGCGGTTATTGAGGCGGACACGATGCTTGACGATGTTTTGAAAAAAATGGGCCGGTCCGGCGATAGCCTCGGAGAAAGACTGGATAAATTGACAACCGACACTCTTGGCAATCTCGCGGAGGTAAGGACGGCTCATCAGACTAGAAATAATATAGTCCACGATCCTGATTACAGGTTAAGCATGGATGAAGCTGGAAAAGTTATTCAAATCCTAGAAAAAGCCCTTACCGATTTACAAGCGCTCTAATTTTTGGTAAGATTACGCCGCGGGATAGAGTAGCAGTAGCTCGCGGGTCTCATAAGCCCGAGGCCCCCGTGCAAATCGGGGTCCCGCAACATTTATTGCCGGCGTAGCTCAGTGGTAGAGCAATGCTTTCATAAGGCAGTGGTCGTCAGTCCGAATCTGACCGCCGGCATTTGTCGAATTATTTATTTGGGCCCATAGTGTAGCCTGATTAACACGTCTCCCTGTCACGGAGAAGATCAGGGGTTTAAATCCCCTTGGGCCCGCTTTTTTTTATTGACAACACTCTCTATTGTGTTAAAAGAGAATCAAGCGGGAGGGAGTACCTTCCCAATTAAATTTGACAAGAAAGGAGGTGATAGGTAATGCCGGGAGCGATAGTCTTTACCGATAGAATGACTGGAAGAATGGCCGAAGAGATTAGTAGGCAGACGGGTGAGCCAATAAGCTCTGAAAAAATCAGGGATATGCTAGAAAAGCCGGGCCCAGAAGAATTGATAGTTGAGGCGATTGTGGCGCGATTAAAGACGCCAGTTGGGTCGTCTTTGTAAAAAACAGAAAGGAAAGATATGGCGATAACGATTAGGGATCTTCCTCTCGGACAAGGCGACATTACTCTTTCTTTCCGTAACAGAAAAAAAGAGAGAGTGAGAGGCTTGGTGGTTTTGCGTGGACGGAGAAAATATTTCATTGCTCGAAATTCGCCCAAAGAGTCTTTCGGCCCTGGCACTTGCGTGGAAGATATTTGGTCTTTGAAAGGAAGTGCAAGACAGAAAAAAGCGTGAGTCAGTAATAGAAAGAAGGAGTAAAAGGAAAATGGAAGCAAGTAGTTTCGTTAACAGGTACTTTAAACGGGTGGCAAGCACTGAGTCAGTCCTCTGCGTTGGTTTGGACCCCACTCCCGAGCACGTGCCGCTCGATATGCGGAACGGGAATATTATTGGCGATATTGAGAGATATCTCCGCAAGGTTATTAGCATCGCCGCTCCGTTGGTGCCTGTCGTCAAGACTCAAGTCGCTTACTACTCTGCTCTCGGTCCAGAAGGCGAGGTAATGCTTAAAAGATTGATAGCCTACGCCCACGCCCTGGGGTTGCTTGTTATTCTTGATGCCAAGCGCGCGGACATCGGCGAGACCATGGAGCAGTACGGCAATGAGGTGTTCGGCGAATACGGGGTAGACGCTTGTACCTTTGTTCCGTATCTCGGGCCTACTTTCAACCCGTCGTGGATGAAGTGGCTGGCACAAGGCCGGATGGTTATTTCCATGATTAGGATCAGTAATCCGGAGGCCGCGATACTCCAGGACCTTGAGCTGAAAGAAAGCGGACTCAAAGTTTACGAGTACTTGGCGGAGCTTGTGGCCGCTTGGAATGCTAAAGTCGTTAAGGAAACCAGTGGCTTAGGTGGTGTTGGCGGTGTCGTCGGGGCGACTTGGCCAGAGCAGGCGCCAAGATGTCGTGAGCTCGCCGGCGACGAAGTGTTCTTTCTAACTCCTGGCTACGGCGCCCAGGGTGGCGGAGCCGATGGGGCCGTCGCTGGGCTGCCAACCATCCCTAAGAAGGTAGATACCCTGGAGGTGGTGGGTGGTAGAAAGCTAATGGGCACCGTGAACAGTTCACGGGGCATCACGCTAACAAGCTGGTGGGACCCGAAAGCGAAACAGCCGCGAGAGGGGAAAGCGCTTGACTTAGTCGAGGCTGCGATTAAGGCTGCGAATACCGACCTTAACGCCGCGCTCGCACGCAAGCTCGGTATCCCTATATTGGTATCTCCTTATAGTGTAGTGTCTTTCGCATAGGTAATCACTGAATAGGCGGCGGGGCGCGACGCGCGACCCGCCGCCACCAAAAACTCAAAAGGAGGTAAAAGATGGGTGTTTTGATTGAGATTTCCGATGACCACTTGGAGACACTTCGCAGATGCGGAGGATACTATGAATGTCCTAAGGATAGTAAGGGGCGTAGGATGGGACCCTTAGTCGGTTACGCCGGGAAATATCCGGGCCCTGATGGAATGGAGAAGCAATGGGTAGGGGATGTTTATGCGAATTTCGCAAAGGCAGACGAACACCCAAACGTGCTTTACAACTACGCAACTTGCATGAACGTGAGGTTGTTAGGGTCAGTAATCGACAACATCGATGTATTCTGCGGTACGCCGATAGGTGGTTACAATTTCTCGGTAATTCTCGGGTGGACCTATAATCGCCGCGTCGTTAAAGCGGAGAAAAAAGTGACCGCTCTTGCCACTGAAAAAACGCGTGAGCAAACCGAGCTAGTCTTCGCCCGGCATGACATTGAAAGGGGGGTACGTTATGCGATCGTGGAGGATGTATGTAATAATTTCTCCACAACCGAGACGTTGATCGCCTTAATTATGTCGCTCGGGGGAAGCGTTACCGCTATCGTATGCGAACTGAACAGGTCACTCGACTTCGAGGATTACTACTATCCATCGAAAGTCGCCGGGGGACGTCTAATTCCGGTCGCCAGTCTGGTACGGAAGCCGATTCCGGAATACAGACAAGACGACCCCGCCGTGATAGACGATATCAGAATCGGTAATGTCGTCTGGAAGCCCAAAATCGAATGGCCTCGCTTAATGAAAGCGATGGCAGATTCTCGCAACTATTGAGGTTCGGCCTCGATAGACGGCCCAAAGGGATTAAACGAATTTAATCCCCGCGGGCTTTTCTTTTTATTTAAATATGCTAGTTTCGGGGAAAGGGGAGGGATGGCACCTGGATAGCTCCTTCTCAATTTTAAAAGAAAGGACAAGGTTAGAAATGATCAAATTGAGCAATGGACACGAGTTGGAATTCCTGGCCGCGTCTGGTTCTTTGGCTTTTGACGGACGAGGCTGGCCGTGGGAATGGCCGCTTCGGTGGTTGGGGCTGCTGGATCCTTATCTTTTTACCATCGTGACCAAGACCATAATGCCGGAGCCCTGGAGGGGTAACCTTCGGTGGACTCATCCCTGGGATGTGGTGAAGTTTATATCCGAAGAGGGGAAGGAAATCCATCCGATTAAAGCGTTAACGAATCCTGCCTCAATTGGCGGAGTAATAAACGCAATTGGCTTGACCGGGCCGGGCGTTGAAACGTGGATAGAAAATGATTATCCTAAAATTGAGCGATCTGGACTTAAGGTGATTGTTTCAATCACCAGAGAGAGGGGGCAGAGCTGTCGTGGTATGGTTAAGAGGCTAAGCGGTCTTAAAAACGTTGTGGGGATTGAGTATAATTCCTCTTGCCCGAATGTTGGCCCCATTCTTTTAGATAGCCCAGAGATAGTGATCAGAAATTGTTGCGAAATAAAGGGGGAGTCTGACTATCCTGTTTTGTTAAAGCTTGGTTACGCACAGCCGTACCTTGAGATTGCCATGGCATTACAGGGTACAGTTGAGGCAATCAGCATCAATACCGTTCCTTGGAAAACAATTTTTGGCGGAAAAATTTCTCCCTTGGCGAAGTACGGCGGAGGAGGAGTTTCGGGACCTGTTGCCAAGCCGATTATCTGGAAAATGATTTCCGAGCTAGCTCGGGAGATATCCATTCCGGTTATCGGCGCTGGTATTTGGGAGTACGAAGACATTTCGCGGCTGAAGAGTTTTGGCGCTTCCGCTTTCCAAACGGGCACTTTGTTTTTGCCTTACCCTTGTCGGCCGACAAGGTATGTTAAGAGATGGCGGCAAGAGAGGGGGGGGTGATGACCGTTGAATCTTTTTGGTTCAGCGGCTTTTTGTTTGCCTTCGCTCGCTTTTGGCGAGCTTTTTTGTTGAATGAGATGGGCCTAAGTTATCCCCAGCTTGGGGTTGATTTTGGTTAAAAATTAAGCTATAATTAAAGAGTTATGCGGAAAAACATTGCCATAAAAGACGAAAAGGAAAACGTTTTGATTGAGGATCTGAACAAAAGAAACGATATCAAAGCGGAAAGAATAAAGAGGTTGTTAAGGCTTCCGGACCTGACAAAAAAAGAAAATTCTCCGGTTAAAATTTTGACTGACGAGATTATCAAATTGCCAAGATTTGCCGATTTTGATTTGGTTGATATTCCAAGAATAGTTACAGTAGAAAAATGTTTTGACTTACTTAATGCGCCGAAGGATCATCCTAGCAGGAGGGAAACAGATACTTATTATCTTACAGATAAAGATATTTTAAGAACAGAAATGACCGTAATGTGGCCCTATTATTTGAGAGATAAAGAGGTTTTAGAAAGATTGGAAAAAGAAGGATATGTCGCTGCTTTGTCTCCGGGAATAGTTTTTAGAAAAGATGAAATTGACAGAAAGCATTTTCCGGCTTTCCATCAAATAGATTTTTTGTATATTTGCCGAAAAGACCAAAGAATCATTACTTTAAAAGAATTGCAAGACGTTCAGGCCGATGGAGTTAAAATTATTTTTGGAGAAGATATAGGGTTTAGGTTTTTGGTTGATACCTTTCCTTTCACGGATCCATCCACTCAAATAGAAATTAAAGTTGGAGAGAATTGGATAGAGGTTGCAGGATCTGGTCTTGTGCATACGCAGTGTCTTAAAAATTTTGGATTAGATCCGGAAGTTTACAACGGCTGGGCCGGTACTTTTGGAATTGATAGACTCGCTATGATAAAAATGGGGATTCCTGACATTAGAATACTTTGGTCGGATGACCCAAGGATTACCAGCCAGTTCAAAGACATAAATAGCAAGTATAAAGAAGTAAGCAAATACCCGGAAATTTCAAGAGACATTTCTTTTGTCATTGATAAAAATATAAATTTGAATAATTATTACGAAATTGTCAGAGATTTTGCCGAGAATTTGATAGAAGAAGTGAGGCTTATAGACAGCTACGAAGATGAAAAAAAGTTTGGCAAAGACAAAAAGAGCTACACTTTCAGGATTGTTTATCGGTCTCCGGAAAGAACATTAAAGAATGATGAAGTAAATAAAATTCAGGAAGAAATAAGAAACAAAACAAAGCAAGATTTAAATGCCGTCTTACGTTAATGACCAAACCTAAAATAATCAAAGAAGGGGATTCTTATACTGCCAAAGATATTTATGTCTTGGAGGGATTGGAACCTGTTAGAAAACGGCCGGGAATGTATATTGGAACGACAGGTCTTGAGGGACTGCATCATTTGATTTGGGAGGTAGTGGACAATTCGCTGGACGAAGCAATGGCCGGATACTGCAAAAATATAGAAGTCGTTCTTTTGTCAAACGGCCAGGTTAGGGTTGCAGACGACGGCCGGGGAATTCCGACCGAAATTCATCCTCAAACCAAAAAATCAGCCCTAGAGACCGTAATGACTACCCTGCATGCCGGCGCTAAATTCGGCGGTAAATCTTATCAGATCTCGGGCGGTTTGCACGGAGTGGGCGTTTCGGTTGTGTGCGCTTTGTCCGCTTGGATGAGGGTTGAGGTTTGCCGTAACGGAGTAAAATTTTCTCAAGAGTATGGCCGGGGGAAAGTGAAGACAAAAGTCAAAAAAGAAGGTAGCTGCCGGCAAACCGGAACTATGGTTATTTTTGAACCAGACTCCCAGATATTTCCTGAAACAAAGTTTGATTTTAAAAAAGTTATCAATCACCTTCGCCAGCAGGCCTATTTAACCAAGGGAGTGAAAATTAAAATTGTGGATGAGAGAGAAAAGCCGTCAGATTCTTACGTTTTTTATTTTGAGGGAGGACTGGGTTCTTATGTTAAATATTTGACTAGGGGAGTTACTCTAAGGCATCCCACTATTTTTTATTGCCAGGGAGAGAAAGATGGAGTGCTGGTTGAATCAGCCATTCAATATACTGAAGAGTTTGAGTGTTACGAAGAAAGTTTTGCCAACAATATCCATACGGGAGAAGGCGGCACTCATTTAACCGGCTTCCGGTCAGCTTTGACGAGGACTTTTAACGATTACGCCAGGAAAAATGGAATATTGAAAGAAAAAGGCGACGAAAACTTGGGTGGAGAAGATATTAGGGAAGGTTTAACAGGCGTGGTATCGGTGAAAATAAGGGATCCTCAATTTGAGGGCCAGACAAAAGCTAAATTAGGAAATCCCGAGGCAAAATCCGCCGTAGAATCGGTGACAGCTGAAAATTTAACCGACTTCCTGGAAAGAAATCCTCAAGATGCAAGGGCGATTATTGAAAAGTGCATTCTTTCGCAGAAGGCCCGCAAGGCTGCCAAGACCGCCAGAGAAACCGTCTTAAGAAAGGGGATTCTGGAAGGTTTGGCATTGCCGGGCAAGCTAGCTGATTGCGCCTCAAGAGATCCTGAAGAATCCGAGCTCTTCATAGTGGAAGGCGATTCGGCTGGCGGCAGCTGTAAGATGGGTCGCGATCGGCGGTTTCAGGCTATTCTTCCGTTGCGCGGAAAGATTCTCAATGTGGAAAGGGCGAGAATTGACAAGGTTCTGGCTTTCAAAGAGATTAAATCTTTAATTATTGCCCTGGGAACGGCCGTGGCAGAAGATTTTGACCCGGAAAAAGTAAGGTATAAAAGGATAATTTTAACCTTGGATGCGGATGTTGACGGCTCCCATATCAGGACACTGCTTTTAACTCTGTTTTATCGGTATTTTAAGCCCTTGATTGACCGGGGTTATCTCTACATTGCCCAGCCGCCGCTTTATAAGATTCAAAGCGGCAAAGAAATAAAATATGTTTATTCGGAAGAACAAAAATTGGCTTTGCTAAAAACAATGGGAAAGGCGACTGGCATTTCAGTCCAAAGATATAAAGGATTGGGAGAGATGAATCCCGAAGAATTATGGGAAACAACGATGAATCCACAGAATCGGATTCTGCTTCAGGTTCATATTGACGTCGTCAAGGACGCTGATCGGATTTTTGACACCCTGATGGGAGACGAAGTGTCTCCCCGAAAAAAGTTCATTGAGAGCCATGCCAAAAAAGTGAAGAATCTTGACATATAACGCATCTTCCGCTATGCTTTAAGCAGTGGCGGAGGCGCCACCTTTTTAAATACAATGCCTTCATTCAAACTTGTAAATTTTTTAAAAGAAGTTAAATTGGAATCAGCAAAGGTTAATTGGCCTACCAAAAACCAGACGATAAAATATACTTTGGCTGTCATAGGAATATCTTTGGTTATCGCCGTGTTTTTGGGCGGCATAGATAAAATTCTCCAGTTCGTTCTGAATACGTTTATTCTGTAAATAAACAATGCCAAAACAGCAACTGCCCCAAGAAAGAAATTGGTATGTCATCCATACTTATTCCGGATACGAAGACGCCGTGGCCAGCAATTTGAAGCAGCGGATTGAGTCTTTGGGCATGGAAGACAAAATTTTCAACGTTATTGTCCCAAAGGAAAAAAAGATTAGAATAAAAGATGGCAAGAGAAAGGTTACCGAAGAAAAGATTTATCCGGGATATGTTTTAGTGGAAATGGTTGTGACCGATGATTCTTGGTATGTGGTCAGAAACACGCCCAATGTTACCGGTTTTGTGGGGGCCGGAACAACTCCGGTGCCGGTTTCAAAGTCAGAAATTGAAAGCCTTAAAAAGAGAATGGGGGTGGATGAGCCTCAATACAAAATTGAAGTGGAAATAGGGGATTTGGTAAAAATTATTGACGGCCCTTTCAAGGATTTTGACGGAAAAGTGTCGGAGATTGACGCAGAGCGGGGCAAAGTTAAAATATTGGTTAATATGTTCGGTCGAGATACGCCCGTAGAACTGGATTCATTGCAAATCAAAAAAATATGAAGAAGATAAAAGCAATAGTTAAGCTTCAAATTTCCGCCGGACAGGCTACGCCGGCGCCGCCCGTCGGCCCGTCTTTAGCCACTCAAGGAGTGAACATTATGGATTTCTGCCAGAAGTTTAATGAATTGACCAAGAATCAGGTCGGCTTTAAAATTCCAGTAGAGATTACGGTTTACGAAGACAGGACTTATACCTTAGTTTTTAAACAACCGCCCGCTTCGGAGTTATTGAAAAAAGCGGCGGGCATTGAAAAGGGTTCTGGCCAGCCCAATAAAGTGAAAGTGGCTAAAATAACCAAAGAGCAGTTAAAGAAAATTGCCGAGCAAAAAATGGCCGATTTGAATGCCAGCAGTATTGAAGGCGCAATGAAGATTATCGCCGGCACAGCCCGCCAAATGGGCATTGAAATAGAGTAATAACTATGGAGAAGAAAAGTCTCATTTTATATCTCCCTGTTTTGCACAGGGGGTATTTAGAATTTTTAGAAAAAGAAAAGGATAAAATCTCTAATGTTTATATTATGGACGAAAATCTCCAGAAGGAGCTTTCTGAATTTAGTCCGGATATTGCCGCTATTGATAGCGAAGGAACTATCAAAATTTTGAATGCGATTGGCATAACCAATACGGCAAGCGTTTCTTTGGATAATATTGGGAAAGTTGCTCAAAGCGGCGGCACAATTCTTATTGACGATGAAATTTCGCGAAATTTGGCTAAGAAATATTTGAAAGATAAAGACGTAGAGTGGCGAACGGTTTTTTTCCGCCACGACAAGAAAGAGGTTCTTGTTGAAAAACCGCCAGAAAACGTCGTCGTCTCAAAAGACCCATTTGATGTTGGAATGATGAACGAGGCCCGCAAAGAAGCGCAGAAAACAGGGGATTGGTGGCGACAAATCGGAGCGGTTTTGGTAAAAAATAAAGAAATTTTAATCTGCGGCTACAATAGAGACTTGCCTTCAGACCACACGCCATATCAAGTTGGCGAAGCTAGAGACTTTTTTAAGGCCGGGGAAAGACAGGAATTAGCAAGTACTATTCATGCCGAACAAAACATTGTCGCTCAAGCTGCCAAAAAAGGGATTTCCATTGAAGGAGCATCTCTTTATGTTACCACCTTTCCTTGTCCGGTTTGCGCCAAATTAATCGCTTGCTCTGGTATAAAAAATCTTTATTTTAGCGAGGGCGGTTCCAATTTTGACGCTCAAAAAGTCCTAGTTTCTGCTGGAGTCAAAATCATTTGCGTCCCAACAAATTTTATGTAGAATAAGGGCATGAAACAATATTTGGATCTATTAAAATATGTTTTGGAGAATGGCGAGAGGAAGGGTGATCCCCAAGGAGTGGGAAATATCGCCGTTTGCGGCTATCAGATGAGGTTCAAAATGGATGACGGCTTTCCCTTATTGACAACTAAAAAAATGCCTTTAAAATCCATTATTTACGAACTTTTATGGTTTTTAAAGGGCGATACTAATGTGAAATACCTCCAAGACCACGGAGTGACTATTTGGGACGAGTGGGCTACTCCAGAGGCTTGCGCAAAATACGGTTTTCCTACTGGCGAATTAGGCCCGATTTACGGCGAAAAATGGCGGGCTTGGAAAACAAGAGACGGCAGAACGATCGATCAAATATCCAATGTGATAAAAGAGTTAAAAGAATTTCCAGACACGAGAAGGCTGGTCGTAACAAGCTGGGATCCGGAAGACGTTGACAAAGTTTTCGTCGCTCCCTGCCATTGTTTTTTCAAGTTTTTCCACGCCCAAGGGAAATTATCCCTGCACTTATTCCAAAGAAGTTGCGATGTATTTTTGGGGGTGCCCTTTAATATCGCTTCTTATTCGTTGCTTTTAATGATGTTGGCTCAAGCGACCGGTTTGAAAGCCCACGAATTTGTCCATACGTTGTCAGATACCCATATTTATTTAAATCATATTGAGCAGGTAAAACTTCAGTTAACTCGGGAACCGAAACCTTTGCCTAAAATAATTTTAAATCCAGAAATAAAAAATATCTTCGATTTTGATTACGAAGATTTTAAACTAGAAGGTTATGATCCGTACCCGGCAATTAAGGCTGAGATCGGCATCTAGCCGATAGGAAAATTGACGGTTAGGGACCTGCTTGTTTTTTTATTTATTTTAGGAGAAATGATATGAAAATGGATATGGGCCACCGAAGCTCCTGTAAAATCAGTATCGCCGAATCTCATGCAAATCGCCCCGCCTTTTATTTTAAAGTTTTTAATCGCCCAATTAGTTAAAAAAGAAACGTCCTCAAAATCATTTTTTTTCAATTCGGAAAAATTTTCATAATGTTTCTTCCCGACGATTAAAAGATGCTCGATGGTATTTTTATACGGCCAGCTGTTGTTGGTCAGAAACCAATTTCCCTTTGTTTTATAAATTGGTTTTTTATGGTATTTGAAATTTTCTGGACAAAAAGGGCATCTGCCGGTTTTGGCGATTTTTTCAATTACTTTTTTATACTCTCCCTTTCTGGCGTTTTTAGTATCGACAAATTTTTTCATAAAGCCTGTTGCCCCTTCTTCGTCATATTAGACAGCATTGCTTCAAGGTGTGTTTTCATCATTCTCTCGATGATTTCAGTGGTGGATGTTTTTTCGGCTTGCCTCGGGAAAATAACCACTTCGTCGGAATATGATTTTATATTTTTGATCTGCTCTTCGGGATAGGCTTCGGGAGTGGCCACGAAAAAGTTGGGCCTTATTACTTTGATCAGTTCGTATTGCCATTTTCCTTCCTCGTCTATGTCGTCAATCAAAGTGACGTAATCCACGCATTCCTGATATTTCAACATTTCCATTCTTTCTTCTTGGGGAATGACTGGTCTCAATTTATTCTTTTTATACAATTTTATTCCTCTGTCGCTGTCTACGCCAACAACCAACACGTCGCCATGCTCTTTTGCTCGAATCAAGTACCTTAAGTGCCCAATATGAAGCATGTCCCAGGAACCTACGGTGCAGACTATTTTGTGTCCCAGGGTTTTATGGGCGTCAATGATTTTTTTCAGCTCCTGATAATCTTGAATAATATGGTTATTTTGCACTTTCATATATTTTAAGATAGTATATTATTATGATTATATCAATTATCGCCGCCATAGGCAACGATCGTGTTATCGGAAAAAATAACAAGCTTCCTTGGAATTTACCTGAAGATATGGAACATTTTAAGAAATTGACCATGGGCAAACCCGTAATTATGGGGCAGAGAACCTTTGAATCAATAGGGAGGCCCTTGCCCGAAAGAAAAAATATTATCTTGAGCCGCGATGATAATTTTCAGACTTCGGGCTGTTTGGTTGCCAAGTCAATCGATGAAGCGCTAGAGGCGGCCAGAGAGACAAAAGCCGCCGAAGTTATGATAATAGGCGGGGAGTCAGTTTACGTGCAATTCTTGCCGTTAGCCGATAAAATGTATCTTACTGTCGTAGAAGGTGACTTTGAAGGCGATGCATATTTTCCAGAGTTTAGTTATAATGAGTGGAAGGAAACAGAAAGGGTTGATAATAATGGGTATAGTTTTATTACCTTAGAAAGGCAATATGGATTTTAGAGAATATCAAAAATTAAGCAGAAAAACAGCCATATACCCGAATCTTGATAAAAATTTTATTTATCCTACTTTGGGTCTAGTAGGGGAATCTGGGGAGGTAGCCGAAATCATCAAAAGAATTATCAGGGATAATAACAATATTGTTGATGAAAAAGTAAAAATGGAATTGACAAAAGAGCTGGGGGATGTTTTATGGTATCTATCACAGTTAGCAATGGAATTTAATCTTTCTTTGGATGAAATAGCATCGGATAACATCAAAAAATTACAGGACAGAAAAGCCCGTGACTCTCTCCACGGCAAAGGCAACGAAAGATAAAAAAATGGAAAAAGAAAAATCTATTTATATTTGCGGGCCGCTTACCGAGCTGCTTCCAGAGGAGCAACAACGAGTAAAAAATTTTTATGTGAAGCTCGCCGACGCGTGCGAAGAGATAACCTGCATAAGGGCTTTCGTGCCTCACGAACATTACGATCCGATTAAGCAGGCAAATTATACTCCCCAGCAGGTTGATGAAGCGGAGAGAAAGCAGGTTTGCGAGAACGCTTCTTTTGTTTTAGTTGTTGCGATTGCGCCTTCTTGGGGCGGTGGCATTGAAGTGGAAATGGCTAATAGAAGCGGTGTTCCTGTAATAGTTTTATGCGAGAAAGAAAAATTGGAACAAAGAAAAATTTCTCGTCTTTTACGAGGAAACCCGGCAGTTGTTTCAATAATTATCTATACATCCGAAGAAGAAGCTATTGAAAAATTACAGGAGGAATTAAGTGTTCGCGCGAGTAAGGCAATATAATAAAAACTATGGAATACGCCAAGCTTATAGACCAGACGTTTTTGAAGAAGGGCGCGGGAGAGGATGAGATAAAAAAAGTTTGCGAGGAAGCGAAAAAATACGGCTTCCGGGCGTTTTGTATTTATCCCGAACACACAAAATGGGCTAAAGAATTTTTGAAAGATGCGGCTGTTAAGATAACGACTTTGATTGACGCGCCCACGGGAGTAAGCGAGACAAAAGACCGGAAAAAAATGATTGAAAGCGCGGGCAGAGCCGGCAGCGATGAAATTGAGTTAGTGATGAAAATAGACGCTTTCAAAAATAAAAAATATGACGAAGTTTTAACCGATCTAAGGGAGCTCTGTAAGATTCTGCCGACAAAAGTCATAATTGGTTCCGGCTATTTAACCGACGAAGAAATAAAAAAAGCCTCGGAAATGGTCAAGGAAGCCGGGGCCATTTGCGTTAAAACCGCCACGGTTGACGACCCTTTAGACAGCACGGAATTAGTAGAGAAAGCAAAGCACATAAAAATTATGCGAGAATCAGCTCCGGGGATTTTGGTAAAAGCGTCGGGCGCCATCCGAACTTTGGCTGATTTGAAGGTGATGGTTGACGCCGGCGCGGATATTATCGGCACGAGTTCTGGCGTTGAAATTATTGAGGAATCTAAAAAATAAATGGCATACAAACCGACAATCGGCTTAGAAATTCATATTGAATTAAACACGAAGAGCAAAATGTTTTGCTCTTGCTTGAATAATCCTGATGAGCGCAAGCCAAATATAAATATCTGTCCGGTCTGTACGGCCCAGCCCGGAACGCTTCCGGTAATAAACGAAGAAGCGGTCAGAAAGGTGATTAAAACCGGATTATCTTTAAATTGCCAGATTCCGGAATTTTCCAAGTTTGATAGAAAAAATTATTTCTATCCCGACTTGCCTAAGGGTTATCAGATTTCTCAATACGATAAACCGTTATGCGAAAATGGATTTTTGGAGATCGGATCTCCGATTTTTAAGAAAATAAGAATAACAAGAGTGCATCTGGAAGAAGATACAGCCAGATTGATTCATGAAAAAGACACCTCTCTTGTTGATTTTAATCGAGCTGGCATTCCTTTGATGGAATTGGTAACCGAGCCGGATATCAATTCCGCCAAAGAGGCAAAACAATTCGCCGAGGAGCTGCATTTGATTATGCATTATCTTGATGTTTCCGACGCTGACATGGAAAAAGGAGAAATGAGAGTTGAGGTTAATATCTCACTCTCTAAGGATTCTAAGCTGGGAACAAAAGTTGAAATCAAAAATTTAAATTCTTTTAGGTCGGTAGAGAGGGGGATTGATTACGAAATTGAAAGGCAGACAAAGGTTTTAGAATCTAAGGGAAAAGTTATCCAAGAAACCCGCGGCTGGCTCGATGTCAAAGGGATTACGGTAAGCCAGAGAGAAAAAGAAGAGGCCTATGACTATCGGTATTTTCCAGAGCCAGACTTGCCGCCTCTTCATTTTACGAGAGAAGAAGTGGAAAGAATCAGGGTTGGAATCCCGGAGCTGCCGCAGCTCAGGCAAGAGAGGTTCATTAAAGAATATCAGCTTGACAGAGATAGCGCCGTTACTTTGGTCTACAACAAAGAGTTAGGAGATCGTTTTGAAAAATCCGCCGTAACATTGCCGAAAGACTTATTTAAAACAGCTTCAGATTTTTTAATCAATACCGAAGCGAAGAATTACGATATTCCGCCAGCTCATTTTAATCAGCTGATGGTTTTAATCAAAGATGGGAAAATATCAAATATTGCGGCTAAAGAAATTTTAACTGAAATAATTGAGCAAGATCCCTCGGCAGTAATTGAGAAAAGGGGATTGGGCCAAGTAAGCGACGTCAAAGAGCTGAAAAAAATAGCTGAAGAAATCGTAAAAAACAACCAAAAGGTTGTTGGAGATTTAAAGGCTGGCAAGGCTAACGCCCTCCAGTTCTTGATCGGCCAGACGATGGCTAAAACCAAGGGCCGGGCCAATCCTGAGCTAGTCAGAGATATTTTGCAGAAACTTCTCGGTTAAATTCTCGGCTTTTCGGTAGTCCTCAATCCATTTAATTCGTTTATCTTTTTTGAACCAGGTCATTTGCCGTTTGGCAAAATGCCGAGTGTTTTTTTTGATTCTTTCAACCGCCTCGGCCAAAGAAATTTTTTTGGTTAAATAATCAATAATCTCTTTATATCCGATGGCGTCAAAAGCCGGCAGATTTTTGCCGTAAAGGCGAACAAGTTTTTTAACTTCCTTCATTAAGCCGTCTTCCATCATTTTATCCGTTCTTTTTTCGATTTTTTCTATTAATTTTTCTTTGCTTGGCTCACGGCCGATAATCAGGGGGTTAAAAAGCGGTTTTCCTTTTTTTCTTTGCTGGGAAAATGGTTTCTTGGTCTTAATCGCCACCTCAAGCGCCCTGATAATTCGCCGCGGATTTTGAGGATCAACGATATAAGCCGCTTCCGGATCAATTTCAATAAGTTCATCATAAAGGCTTCTTAATCCCTGTTTTTTAATTTTTAATTCTAATTTTTTTCTCAATTTAAAATCCGGTTTCACCTGCGGGATTTCTAAATTATCAATCACTGATTTTAAATAAAGTCCGGTTCCGCCGACTAAAAAGGGAACTTTGCCCTTTTGAATGATTTTATTAATGGCCTTAATCGCGTCTTTTTTATATTGCCAAGCAGTGTAGAGCTGATTCGGATTTTTAATATCAATCAAATAATGCTTAATCGTTTCCATGTCTTTTTTCCCGGGTTTGGCCGTGCCGATATTCATGCCTTTGTAAACCTGCCTTGAATCAGCCGAAACAACTTCGCCGCTGAATTTCTCGGCAAGCCTTATAGCCAACTCGGTTTTGCCCGAAGCGGTCGGGCCTAGTATAACAATGAGTTTAGGATTTTCCATCTTCGTTTTTTCTCTTTTGGCGAGACATCATCTTTTAATTTGAAAGCGGCCGTGCCAGGACGTGGAGAGTATCTAGAGATATAGGCCATATCAAATTTTGTTTCCTTAAAAAGTTTAACGGTGTTTCCAAATTGTTTTTTAGTCTCTCCTGGGAAACCGACAATCGCATCGGTTGACAGGTTTAAGTCTGGAATTTTTTTTCTAATTTTTTTGACTAGAGCCATGTATTGTTTTACCGTATATTTGCGGTTCATTTTTTTTAATATTTTATCGTCGCCGGATTGCAGTGGCAAATTAAGATATTTAGCGATTTTCATGGAGTCGGCCATAACATCAATCAACTCATCGGAAAAGTCCGCGGGGTTTGGAGACATAAGCCTGATTTTAAAATCACCCGGAATTTCGCTTGTCATTTTCAATAATTTTGCAAAGTTTATGCCTCTCGAGTTATAGTCGTTGACATTTTGGCCTAAGAGCCAGATTTCTTTGAAGCCTTTATCGGTCGCATTTTTAACTTCAGCCAGAATTTTTTGGTGATCGCGACAAACAAGCGGCCCTCGAGTAAAAGGCACAACGCAATAAGTGCAGCCGTTATTGCAGCCGCTAGAAATCGGCACATAGTAAACAGTACTACGAGCTAGTCTGTGGTACTGTTTAGGGATCCCATTATTTAATAGATCTTTTTTGTCCTGGATTTCGTCAAATTTTTCTTTGAATTTTTGCTTGTCTTTTTTCAAAAGACATCCCGTCAAGACAGCTTTGAGTTTTGGATTTTTAGCTTTAAGCTTAGCAAGTCTTTGAGTTAAGCCATAAACCCTGTTAACCGCCGATTGCCTGACAGAGCACATATTAACCACTATTAAATCTGCCTCATTTTCGCTTGAGGCAGATTGATATTTTTTACTTTCCATAACCATGGCTAAGCGTTCTGAATCTGATTTATTCATTTGGCACCCGTAGGTGATGATGTAATACTTCATTCTTCCACGATAATTTTCCCCTTCATGTCAGGATAAAGCGAGCAAAAATACTCTATAATTTTTGGCTCTTTGGGCACTCCGTAGCTCCAGGTTTGTCCCGGCACGATATCCGGGATAATAATCTCGTCCTGCCAGAAAACATTATAGGGAATTTTATCGTTATTGGTGAAAGTTACCGTTTCACCTCTCTTTACGTAAATTTCAGGAGGATTAAAGGCAAAATTTTCAATTGAAATATTATTAGCGAATGACTTTTTAATCGGTTTTTCTTTTGCCTGGGGAAGCTCCTTTTTTTGGCATATTCCGGAATAATCAATTTCTGCCTCGGCTAATTCAGCGAAACAGCTGTTGGAATAAGTTTTTTCATTCTTGCCGCAGACTGGATCCCACAAGGTTATGCAAGACCTTGCCGAGGGCAGGGCAAATTCTCCCGGAACCAGGCATTTTGCGTCTATGGCGCAGCCGCTTGACGGGTCTTTTTCAATAAGCAGTCGGCCGTCTTTGCAGAAGTTTGGCTCTGGCGCCAGAAATGCCGGGCAGCCTTCTTCGGCTATTTCTTTCAGAAACTTGTCTCTTGCTTTTAAGAGTTTTTCTTTCAGGGGCGGTTCTTCTTTCAGTTCGCTTCTTAAGTTTTCCAAAGACTCTATTTTTTTATCAATTCTGTCTTCTAATTTTTCCATTATTTGGCCAAATTTTTCCAAATGTTGCATTCTTGTCTCTTTTATTTTTTCCAGAACTTCTGACGGAACCTGGCTTTCCAATTTTTGAAGAATTCGCTGATGTATGACTTGCTGTTTTGAAAATTTATCCAAAAACTTATTTAGGGCAGGATTATTTTTTGCCTTATTCCTGATCTTTTCTGCTTGTTTTTCCATTTTGCCTATTTCTTCTTGATATTTTTCAACCGCCCTTTTAATCAATTCCGAGTTTTCAGTTTTTTCTGCCAGCATTTCTATTTCAGCTAATCTTTCGCTGGCGAATTTTTGTTTTAATTCAATTTTTGCCACCGAGTTAAAGGTTAGAGCGGATTTTATCGTCCTGCTCCAGTTTTTTATAAAATAAAACGAATCGCCAGGCAGAAGTTTGGGAACGTTAACACCCAGATCCTGAAGCTGACTATTTTCGTTTTCGGCGTTAGTCAGGCCAGCGCTTAATATTAAGCAAAAAATTATCAACGAAATTAAATGTTTAGACATATTAATTAGAAATTAGGTCAATTAGAAATTAGAAATTTATATTAGTGTATTTCTTCCTTTTTCTCTTTTACAAAATTTCGCCATTGTTCTAAAAATTCGGTAAACAACTGAAAGGGCATATCAAAAAGGGCGGTAATTATAACTAAGATAACATTATATCTAGCCCATTGAGAAGACAGCCATTTCCCGACCCTGATAAATGGGATTGAAAAGGCGTCAAGGAAGAACGAGAAAAACCCCGCGTTTTCTTCTTCAATGCTCAATTCCTTGGCCCTTTCCCTGATTTTGGTTCCGGCAAAAGAAATTAAAGAAAAGAAAACTAAAAAGATTATTTTAGATAGGATGCCAAAGTTTAATTTTTCCAGGCCCCACCAGATAACCCAAAAAGATCCGGCAAAAGTGGCCAGATAAAAAATATTGACTAAAGCGTTGATAATCCCTCTTCTTTTGCGGGGAGCTCTGATTGTATAGACATTTTTTCTTTCCGTCGAATAGCAGATTTTGATTGTTTCTAAAACCACTCTTTCTAGGTTGCTTTTTTTGGCTTGACGAATGGTAGAAACCAAAAAGAACATTAAAAATGACGGAATCAAAACATTCAGACCCATTGTCTGATAATCTGTTTGGCCGGAAACATATTTGTCAAAAGGGATTTCAATCGCTAATGCCAAAAGAATTTTTGTCAAAAAAATGGAAACAGTGCTGTAAAAGGCGGCTCGCCGGATTCTTGATTTTAATTTCCCCTTTCTTTTAGCGTAAACTTCGCGTATAAAGCTTTCTAATAATTCCGGTTTTTCCAGTTTTTCCTGAATTTCCAGGGGGTCTTTGGAAATTATATCGCCCAGGATTAAATAGGGCGTATCATATCTTTCGCAAATGCCATAAAACTTATCAGCCAGAGGATGCTTGAAATCTTTTTCAATGTCTTCCCATATTGAGTAAATGTTTTTCGCGATTACTTCTAGTTCTAGCTGGGGAAGATTTGACCATTGAGAGTAGCGTTTTTTTAGCAAGTGATAAGAAATTATGGCATTGTCCAGCTTGAATAGGGCTTTTTGCGTTGCGATTGACAGCTGGATATTTTTTTCTATTTCTGGAATTTGGGGTACGACATCTATTCTCTCTTTCATTATTTCTTCCATATAATCAATCAGGGCTCTTTCGCGACGCAGGGGATCTAAAATTTCTTCAGTTTCGCAGGCGGCTAAAGAAAGCAGCCAATCGTAAAGCATAAATCTTCTCCTTTTTTCCGGCGGCTTTGGGCTGTTCTGAACTATAAAAATATATTTATCAATCAGGCGTTGAACCTCTTCAATCTTTGATTCTTCAATCCGGTCATTGGGAAAATATCCGCCGCGAACTAGCTCAAAAACAAAGGGAGCTGCCATGCCCTTGCCTGATTGCCCGAGAAACAACCGCCTTTTTAAGATCCTTTCAATAGACGATCTTCTTAAAAGTTGTTCTTCCCGCCAATCAATCATGCCCCTTATTTTTTCGTAAAACGCCGCCACTTTAGACGCTACTTCGTCAACGTGGACGACTGTCCGGCCTTCTTTTGGCTGCAGCGCTTTAAACCACGCCTGATAATGCTGGATTAATTTTTTGGTTTGGGGAGATAATTCCGACATAAAAAATTTATTTTTTATTTTGTATTTCTTCTTTCGCTATTTTAACAAACTTCGTTAATTTCATCGTTCCAACATCGCCTTTACCTCTTTTTCTGACAGCCACCGATTTTGTTTTTATTTCTTTGTCGCCAAGGACTAAAATGTAAGGAATTTTTTGCAGTTCAGCTTGCCGTATGCGCTTGCTGACAGTGCCGTCGGTTTTTAATTCGGCCCGAATATTTTCAGCCATCAGCTCTTTTAGAACGCTTTTGGCATATCTTAGATGTTTGTCGGTTATGTTTAAAATCTCCACTTGTACAGGCGAAAGCCACAAAGGAAAGGCGCCGGCGTAATGCTCCAAGAGAATCATAATAAACCGTTCTGCAGAACCAATAATCGCTCTATGGATCATTACGGGACGAACCTTTTGGCCTTTTTCATCCACGTAAGTTAAATCAAACCTTTCGGGCATTACAAAATCAATTTGAACAGTTGAGAGCTGCCATTCGCGACCGAGAGCGTCAGTAGCTATAAGGTCCATTTTCGGGGCGTAAAAAGCCGCTTCGCCTGGCCCCGGGAAATATTCGATTTTGTTTCGCATCATAATTTTTTCAGCCCATTTTTCCACTTTATCCCAAGTCTTTGGATCGCCGATGTATTTTTCGAAGTGTTGAGGATCGCGAGTTGAAAGGCGATAGCGATATTTGAACCCAAAGGTCTTCATAATTTTTTTTGTCATTTTCAAAGCCACATCGATTTCTTTATCTACCTGATCCTCGCGGCAAAAAATATGCAAATCATCTTGCGAAAAAGATCGTACTCTCGCCAGCCCGTTTAGTTCTCCCGGCTTTTCGTCCCGATAAAGCATCGCAAAATCAGAATAACGCAACGGTAAATCCCGATAGCTTCTCATTTGGCTTGCATAAATTTGGGTGTGTTGGGGGCAATTCATTGGCTTTAAGAAAAATTCTTCTTCTGAAAAGTTGGAAACGACGCGGAACATAGAGTCTTTGTATTTATCGTAATGTCCAGAAGTTTTAAAAAGGTCGGCTTTGGCCATTTGCGGCGTCCAAACTTGAGTACATCCGATGTTTGATTGAAGCTCTTCAACGTAATTATTCAGGAGCTGTCGTACTAAAGCGCCTTTTGGAGTATAAAGAGGTAATCCGCTACCGACTAATTCCGAAAACGTAAAAAGATCCAATTTTTTCCCCAAAATACGATGGTCTCTCTTTTCGGCTTCTTCTTGGAGCTTGAGATAATCCTCCAAGTCTTTTTTAGTTGCGAAAGCCACGCCGTAGATTCTCGTTAACATCGGGTTTTTTTCCGAGCCACGCCAATAAGCCCCGGCAAGCTTAGTTAGCTCAAATCCGTCAATTGGGATTTCTCTAGTTGATTGGATGTGTGGCCCGGCGCATAGATCAATAAAATCGCCGCTTTTATAAGTCGTTAATTTTTCATTTTGATTTTTGAATTTTTCATTTACAAGCTCAAGCTTGTATGGTTGGTCGACGAATAATTTTTCGCCTTCTGTCTTGGAAATGGTTTTTTTCTCAAACTTAATATCTTGCCTAATCAGTTCTCGCATTTTTTTTTCAATCTTCGGCAGGTCTTCCGGTGCGATAGGGTTAGGGAACTGAAAGTCGTAATAAAAGCCATTTTCTATTGCTGGCCCGATGCCAAATTTGGTTGCCGGCCAAAGGTCCTGCACCGCGTAAGCTAAAATATGAGCTAAAGAGTGCCTAATTGTTTCTATTTTTCCCATTTTGTTATAATACCACAAAAGCGAGCGTTTTTAAATATAGAGGAGTGGAATAAAAAAAACAGCAAAAGCGCTGTTTAGATAAAAATGATTAAAAATATTATGCCAAATCCACGCCCAGTTTTTCCCTGATGACTTTTTTCATTCGATTAAGGTCAAGCTTCATAACTTCAAATTCATCTTCGATGTCTGTCAGTCTTTTCAGAAACTTGTCTAAGGTGGTAATGAGTTGATCGAATCTTTTATCTACCTTAATTTCCAGTTTACCGATTCTTCTATCTAATTTCGATATTTTTACATCAACAGCCGACAGAATAACCGAAGTTTGCTCATTAAGAAGAGTTTGGATATCCTTTAATGTTAGATTTTTTTCAGCCATATTAATTTTAGTTTAACAAATTAAAAATCAGTGTCAAGGTTTAAAAAGTGCTAGTTCTCGCTTTTTTATTTAACTTTCAATTATCTCTTCTATCGATTCGCAGATGACCTTGGGCACGCCGTCTCTTTCGTCAACGCGGCCCGAAACCAAAACGATTTTGTTTTCCTGGAAGGCGGCTGGATTGCGTTCCATAGCGTTGGGAAAAACTACCACCTCCACTTTGTCGCTAAAGTCCTCCACGTTGATAAAAAGCATGGGCCGTCCCGTTTTGGTGATGATTTTTTTAATGGAAGAAATAATGCCGCCGATTCTTACTGGCAGACGGGAGCGCAAATTAGTTTTGATTTTGGCGATAGCTGTCGTTTTCTTTTCCAGGATAGCTCTAAAGTCGTCTAGGGGATTAGAGCTGACGAACAAGCCCAAAAGTTCTTTTTCCCAAGTCAGCTTCTCCGTTTTAGTGGCTGGAGTAGTGTGGGATAGTTTGAAGTTAGAAAACGAGCTCGCTTGGCCATCCGGTGCGTCAAAAAGCCCTCGTTGTCCGTTATTTTTTGATTTTTGCGTTTCCCGGGATACTTCCAACAGCCTTTCCATATTGTTCAGCAGTTGGTTTCTTTCGCCCAACTTGTCAAAAGCGCCAGCTCTGACTAGGCTTTCCAGAGATTTTTTATTCAGATCGCGGTTGTTAACTCTTGATACGAAATCAAGGATAGACTTGTAAGGGCCGTTTTGTTTTCTCTCGTCGCATATTATTTCTACAATATTTTGGCCGACATTCTTGACCACAGCCAGTCCGAAGCGAATCATTTTCGGTGGTACTACCGTGAAATTTATCAGGCTTTCGTTAATATCCGGCGGCAATACTTCAATATTCATTTTCTTGCACTCGCCGATTAAAAAACCGACTCTTTCAATATCGTTTTTTTCCGAGGTCAGCAAAGAGGCCATAAACTCTACAGGGAAGTGGGTTTTTAAATAAGCGGTTTGATAGGCGATCAAGGCGTAGCAGGTTGCGTGGCTTTTATTGAAGGAGTATTGAGCGAATGGTTCAAACCAATGCCAGATTTTTAAAGCCACAATGTCGGGAATGCCGTTCTTTTTGGATCCTTCTACGAATTTTTCCTTTTGGTCCATCAGCAGTTTTTTGATTTTTTTGCCGATGGCTTTTCTTAAAACATCGGCCTCTGACAAAGAAAAGCCTGCCAAATCTTGAGCTATTCTCATCACCTGCTCCTGATAGACGCAAATTCCGTAGGTGTTTTTTAGAATCGGTTCAAGTTTGGGGTGCATGTATTCAATGTTCTTTCTGCCGTGCTTGCCGTCAACATAATCCGGGATAAACTGCATAGGGCCTGGCCGATAGAGAGCAACCATAGCGATTATATCCTCAAGATTGTTCGGCTTTAATTCTTTTAAATGTTTGCGCATTCCGCCGCTTTCCAGCTGGAAAATTCCGACTGTTTCCGCTTTTTGGAATAATCGGTAAGTCGCTTTGTCGTCTAGCGGAAGATTTTGAATATCAATACTCTTCCCCTGCACTTTATAAATTCTGGCTAAAGTATCTTCAATAATAGTCAAGTTTTTTAAGCCCAAAAAATCCATTTTCAAAAGCCCCAGCTCTTCAATAGAATGCATTTCGTATTGGGTAACAATGGCTTTGTCGTTTTGAGTAGGATGCTGCAAGGGCACAACGTCGTCTAAGGGATCGGCGGCAATCACCACTCCGCAGGCGTGCGTGGAAGCGTGCCGGGCGCAGCCTTCCAGTTTTTTGGCAAAGTCAACCAGCTTTTGAATTCTGGGATTTCCCAGGTATTCCTGTCTGAATTCGTCAACGCCGGCTAAGGTTTGGTCCAAAGACAATCCAAAGGGGATCAGTTTGGCTATGTGATCGCATTCGGAATAAGGGTATCCCAAGGCGCGTCCCACATCGCGAACAACGGCTCTGGCGGCCATTGTTCCGAAAGTGATAATTTGGGCCACATGCTCTTTGCCGTATTTTTGGCCGACGTATTCAATAACTTCGTCGCGCCGCCGGTCGGTGAAATCCAGGTCAATATCGGGCATAGAAATTCTTTCCGGATTTAAAAATCTTTGAAAAAGCAGATCGTATTTTAACGGGTCAACGTTAGTGATGTTTAAGACGTAAGCGACCAGCGATCCGCCGGCTGATCCGCGGCCAGGACCCACCACGATTCGGTTTGATTTCGCCCAATTAACAAAATCCTGCACAATCAAAAAATAAGGGGCAAAACCGGTTTTCTTAATGGCGTCAAGCTCGTATTCCAAGCGCTCAATGACTGCGGATTGTTTTTCCGGATAGCGCGATTCCAGTCTTTGATAGCAGAGCTCTCTGATATAGTCGTTAGCGGTTTTACCTTCAGGCAGAGGGAAGACCGGCAATTTAGTTTTCCCCAAATTAAAATCAAACTGGCACAGATCGGTTATTTTTTGAGTGTTTTCTATGGCTTCGGGACATTCTTTAAAATCTTCTGTCATGCGCTCCGCAGGACGCATAGAAAAGTCGTCTTCTTTCATAGTCAATCTCTCCGGGTCGTTCGGGTCGGCGCCAGTATTGATCAGCATCAAAATGTCTTGAGCATCGGCGTCTCCCGGTTTTAAATAGTGGCAGTCGTTGGTGGCAACTAGAGGAATGTTTAATTTTTTAGAAAGAGAGATTAAGGCAGTGTTGACTTTTTGCTGCTCTTTTATGTTCGGGTGGTTTTGGATCTCTAAATAAAAACTATTTAGCCCAAAAATTTCTTTGTAAAAAAGCGCGGTTTTTTCCGCCTCGGCCAATTTATTGGCCAGAATCAGCCGGGGGATTTTCCCCTGTATGCAGCCCGACAGAGCAATCAGTCCTTGGCTATGCTTTGCCAGCAGTTCGTGGTCAACGCGGGGTTTATAATAAAAACCTTCCAAATGCGCCTTTGTTAAAAGTTTTACCAGGTTTTTGTAGCCAACCTCATTCTTAACCAGCACAATCAGGTGGTATCTTTTATCGTCAATATTGGGCCTTTCCTGGTGCATTCCTTCGTAGGCGATATAAAGCTCTGATCCAATAATGGGTTTTATTCCTTTCTCTTTGGCTTTTTTGTAAAACTCCACGGCGCCGTAAATAACGCCGTGGTCAGTTAGTGCGACAGAATCCATACCCAGCTTTTTTACGCGGTCTAAAAGCTCGTCTATTTTAGGTAAGCCGTCCAAGAGAGAGTAATGGCTGTGAACATGCAAATGGGTGAAATTTGACATTGGTTTATTTTACAGGAATCCTTTGCTGAGAGCAAACTATTGACAAACCCAAAGTGATATGATATACTATTAGTATAGAAGAAAGAGAAAAAGCGGGTAGAGAATTGGAAGGAAAGCAGTTTTCTGCAACTCTTTCCAACTCTCTCCCCGCTTGGGAATCAAATATTCCCGCCGAGGAGAGTAATTTTATAAAGGAGGTAAGTATGTTTTCAAAAAGATGGCAGGGGTGGGTTACGTTCGCAGTGATTGCTGTCTTGATAATTACCGGATGGATAGCAGTCACCGTGGTTGCGAGCGACTTGGTCGCGACAAAAGAGGCGGCTCAAGCCGCGGCGCAGGCCGCGGAAAAGACCTTAGCGGTGCTTAAACAGGATTTAGGTACTACTAAGGACCAGCGCGATGAGGCGCTGGAAAGAGTAGCCGTTCTTGAAAAAGAACTGGCTGCTCGGGGAGGAGGGGCAATCGCCCCAATCCCCACGTTGGCGCCCATCCCTCTGCCTACCCCGATTCCAGCGCCGGTCCTGCCTCCAGTACCGTTACCGCCACCAGCCCCAATAGGTTGGATAATAGGGATTATCGTGGCAATAGTGGTAATCGGCGGCGTGATATATTTCATGCGCCGCCGCCTGTACTACCTATCCTTCAGAGATCACTAATGCGTTAACGGTTTGTGAAGGATGAAGGTTCTTTAGAAAATTCGGGTCGCCCCTTTCTTTGGCAGTTGAGTGCTATAGCCAAAGAAAGGAGGTGACTAAAAAAATGGCAGAGGAAGAAAAAGTGCTAGAAAAGGTTTCCAATACTTCCCGTCTCGGGGAGTGGAGGAATCCGGACGCCACGCCGTCCGGATATGTAACGGACAGCGGGGAGGTAGTAATGTCCTTGCAGGAGGTCAGAAACCTTCGCAGGGACTAGCGAGAGGGCGGCTCGACTTGCCGCCAAGGAGGATCCAAACGGAATTTTTATAAAATAAAAATTTTTCCTTGCGATCCTCCACACTTCAGAGGGACGTTTCCGCTGAAATGACTTCTGAAGTGTGATAAATTAGAATAATTAGATCGATTAGATTAATTAGAAATTATTTTATATATGACTTACCAAATCATTCAATATGTTTTAAGCTTAATCGCGATGTTCAAGAACGTGTAATCTCATAGATTACACGTTCTTCGTGAGATGTTGAACATTGAATGTCTAACATTTTAGCTCCCGGACTCTTGTCGGGATTTTTTGTTGTGCATAAACTAATGTTGACTAGTTTTTACGAAAGGTAAATACTAAAATAATAAAAATTAGATTAGGGGAGGTGTTTTTTGAAAGAGAGGTGGTGTCCAAGGCACGAAAGATATTGCTGTTTGCAACAAAACCCGCAAGATGGCGAGGGATGCAGTTGCCGCGAAGGACTAGAAAACGAAATAGCGGTTTTGATGGATATTCGGAAACCCTGCTCGCCAGCGAGCGACGCAGAACGGGTTGTCGCGGAGAGACTTCTTAATTCTCCCGAGATCCAAGAGTATCTCGGGAGCATTAGGAACGGGAGCAGCGAGGGAGAAATGCGTAATTTCTTCGGCTGGATTTTCGTCTGGAGGGTCAGTCCGGAGGAAAAAGCAAATGTCATAGCGCTCCTCTTCTCAAAGAAGAGAGCGCCTTTTTTTTGGTTGCCAATTTGTGTATGATTTAAAAATGGTTTATGCGACTTTGGCGGAGGAAAAAAAGTTGTGGAAAAAGGGATATAAAAATATAGCCTGTTTAGACGAGGCTGGCCGAGGTCCTTTGGCAGGGCCCGTAGTCGCCGCCGCAGTAATATTAAATCCGAAATCCGAAATCCGAAATCCGAAAGTTTCGAATTTCGTGCTTCGTGCTTCGAATTTAAGACTTCGGGATTCTAAAAAACTTTCGCCAAGACAACGCGAAAAGTTTTATGGAATTTTAACTCAGCACCCCGGGATCAGGTGGGGGATTGGCATTGTTTCGGAAAAGGTCATAGATAAAATCAATATCTTAGAAGCGACCAAGCTGGCAATGATAAAGGCTCTAAAAAAGATGAAGGCTGATTTTTTGATTTTGGACGGGAAGATGAAGCTAAATTTGCCGATTCCTCAAAAATCTATCGTCAAAGGCGACGAAAAAGTTTTTTCCTGCGCCGCGGCTTCAATCCTGGCTAAGGTTACCAGAGACAGGATAATGAGGCGCTATCACAAAAAATATCCCAAATACCGCTTTGACTTGCACAAGGGCTACGGCACAAAACTGCATATTAAAATGTTGCATAGATGTGGCCGATGTGCTATACATAGAAATAGTTTTAATTTTTAGATCATGACAGTCCCGAGACAAAGACATACAAAATCAAGAAGAAACAACCGCCGAAGGAATCTTTTTTTAGAAGAGCCGTCTTTGGTTAAATGTCCAAAGTGCGCCAAACCGGCTTTACCCCATACGGTCTGCCAAAACTGCGGCTATTATAAGGGAATGGAAGTGATTGACGTTCTGAAAAATCTGACTAAAAAGGAGCAAAAAATGAAAACAAAAGAATTGCGGGCAAAAGAGGCCGAGGAAAAAATGAAAGGCCAAGAAAAGCCTCTCGGCTGGGAAGAGATGTCAAAGCGATAATTTCTAATTCTTAATGTTTAATTTCTAATTATGGCATCGAGGCACTTATCGCGATCGATAGCGATGCAAAGCTTGTATGAATGGGATTTTGGCGGGAAAAAGGCCAGCCTGGAAGCAATCACCGAAAGGAATATCCGGGAGTTCGGTCCGGGGCTGGAGGATAAAACTTTTACCTGGCAGCTGGTTACGGGAGTAATCCAGCATTTAGCGGATATTGATAAAATTATTGGCCAGGCCGCGCCCCAATGGCCGATTGAGCAAATAAGCATTGTTGACAGGAATGTTTTGAGAATGGGATTATACGAACTGATATACGGCGATAAAGCAGCCGTGCCGCCAAAGGTTGCTATTAACGAGGCGATTGAATTAGCTAAATCTTTTGGCGGGGAAAGCTCTGGAAAGTTTATCAACGGGGTTTTGGGCACGGTGTATAAAGAAATAGAAAATAAATAGATGCAAGATTTCTCGGAATTAGAAAAAAAATTAAATACCAAGTTTAAAAAAAAAGATTTATTAACCCAGGCCTTTTGCCACCGTTCTTATCTGAATGAAAACCCCGACTTTTATCTGGAACACAACGAGAGGCTGGAATTTTTGGGAGACGCGGTTCTGGAGCTTATTATAACCGAAGCCTTATATGATAAATATCCCAAACAGCCGGAGGGAGAGCTTACAAACTGGCGGGCATCTTTGGTCAACGCCAAAATGCTGGGAGATTTGGCCAAGGAGTTGGGGTTCAACGATTTTTTGCTGTTGTCGCGCGGCGAAGCCAGAGAATTGGGCAAAGCCAGGCAATATATTTTGGCTAATACCATAGAGGCTTTTATCGGCGCTTTGTATCTTGACCGGGGCTATAAATCCTGTAAAATCTTTATTGAAAAATACTTATTGCCAAAACTCCCTGAAATCATTGAGTATGGCCTGTATAAAGACGCCAAATCTCATTTCCAGGAGCAAGCCCAGGAAAAAACCGGATTCACGCCCACTTACAAGGTTTTAAAAGAATGGGGGCCTGATCACGCCAAGCAGTTTATTATCGGTGTTTTTCTGGGAGAAAATTTAGCGGCAAACGGGGAGGGGATGTCAAAGCAAGAGGCCGAGGAAGGCGCGGCAAAAAACGCGTTAAAATTAAAAAAATGGTAATATGTTAGTTATTCGTTTATTCCGTGTCGGAAGAAAAAATCAGCCGTCGTTTAAGATTGTGGTCGCCGACAAAACCAAGCCGCCAAGGGCCGGCGTTTTCACGGAGGAAGTTGGTTTTTGGAATCCAACGACCAAAGAGAAAATTTTAAAATCAGGCAGAATAAAATATTGGCTGTCAGTAGGAGCAAAACCCTCGGATACTGTCCACAATATGCTGGTTTCAGAAAAAATTATTGAAGGGAAGAAGATTTTTCAGCAAAAAAAGTCAAAGGCAAAGACAGAGCCGGCAGCTCTTGACAAAACTGCAGAAAAAGAATAAAATAAGAATTACGAAAAACGAAAAAGTAGAAAGGTCGCAATTCATAAAGAAAAGATTAAATCTTGTCTGATATGGCAAAAGAAATTAACGACAAAGAATTCCTTGAATATCTTATCAAGGCTTTAGTCGATCATCCTGACGATGTCAAAATTGACCGCAAGGTAGACGAGATGGGAGTTTTGCTCTCATTGAAGGTTAATGCCGAAGACATGGGTCAGATCATCGGCAAAGAAGGTTCTACCGCCAGAGCGATAAGAAATTTGGTTCGCATCGTTGGTCTAAAAAACCACGCGAGGGTCAATCTGAAGATTGAAGAACCAGAAGGCGGCAGAGTCGCTCCTCGTCCAAGAGTCGCCCAGAGCGGCGAAGAAATGGAAGAGCTGAAATTGTAATTTCGACTCTTAACGATATTAAAAAATCGTGCTATCATAATAAAGATTGATGGCGCGGTTTTTTGTTATGGTAATTTTTGATATTATCACAATCTTTCCGGAAATTTTTAACTCTTATCTGAAAGAGAGCTTAATTGCCCGCGCCCAAAAAAAGAAATTGATTAAGATTAATGTCCACAATTTGAGAAAATGGACGAAAGACAGGCACAAGACCGTTGATGACAGGCCGTATGGAGGAGGATTGGGAATGGTCCTTAAGATTGAACCGATATACAAAGCCATAAAGGCTTTAAAATCCAAGATCCAAAACCCAAATTCTAAAACCAAAGTAATTCTATTTACACCGAGAGGGAAGCAATTTAACCAGAGGATCGCTTATAAATTATCTAAGCTAGACAGAATAATAATGATTTGCGGCAGATACGAAGGGGTTGACGAGAGGGTGGCAAAACATATCGCTGATATGGAGCTGTCAATCGGACCTTTTGACTTAATGGGCGGGGAACTGCCGGCCATGGTGTCGGTTGAAACAATCTCAAGATTAATTCCGGGCGTTCTGGGGAAACCCGCTTTGTTGAAAGAAAGGATTACCAAAGAGAAAGGTTTTTTGGAGTACCCCCACTATACGCGTCCGGAGATTTTTAATAAATGGAAAGCGCCCAAAGTTTTGCTTTCCGGCCACCACTGTAAAATAGAGGAGTGGCGGGCAAAGCGCGGGAAGGTAATTGAATAAATTCTATTTTCTGCTACAATAATTTTGAGATTTGAAATTTGAGCTTTGAGTTTTTGTTTTTGGGTGGTTGGCGGAGTAGCTAACGCAACAGACTGTAAATCTGTCGGCCTCTGGCCTTCGGGGGTGCAAGTCCCTCACCACCCACACGAGCCGCAGCGAAGTGTAAAGACGAGAGAGAGAGGAGCTCTCGTCGCCTGCCGATGTAGCTCAGGCAGCAGAGCATGTCTTTGGTAAAGACAAGGTCAGCAGTGCAAGTCTGCTCATCGGCTCAAGGGATTTAAAAATTAAAGACATAAAATCATGGCCACAGGAAAAAAACCATATATAAAGCTTCAGTGCGGAGTTTGTAAAAGAATAAACTACTACACTCGCAAATCAAAAAAAGCCAGCGATACAAAAGGGTTGAAGTTGGCGTTGAAAAAATACTGTAAGTGGTGTAGAAAGCACACGGCGCACAAAGAAGGGAAAAAGTAAGCCAAAAAGTAAGCCGAGAGGGGGCATAGTTCAACGGCAGAATAATGGTCTCCAAAACCATTGATTCCTGTTCGAATCAGGATGCCCCCGCTTATGAATACTTATATTTTTATTTTAATCGCGGGATTTGGCGGGGGAGCGGTCAGGGGATTGGTCGGCATCATAAAACATCAACTTTCCTACAAAAATACTCCCTTTAATTTGGTTTATTTTTTGGGAATGACTTCGGTCTCCGGCATAGTCGGGCTTTTATCTACGATGGCTATTAAAGAAATTGGTTTTACTTTGGAGGGCTTTTTCACGCCCGCCTTGAGTTTTATTATTGGTTATGCCGGCGGCGATTTTCTTGAAAACATCTATAAAATTATTATTAAAAAATCATCTCTCTTTGGCGAATAAAAAAATTATCTTGGCCATAATCGGGCTGGCGATAGCAGGCTTGGTTGTTTGGCAGGTCTCTGCTAAAAAAAGCGAGCCCAATTTTATTTTAAGAGAAGCGCGATTGGGCGACATTACCCAGACGGTTTCAGAGACGGGGAAAGTGAAAAGCGCGGAGAATCTGAATCTTAATTTTAAAATAGCCGGCCGGATTGAGGGAGTCTATTTTAAAGTTGGCGACAAGGTAAAAGAAGGAGAAGTTCTCGCAAGGTTAGAAGCAAGCCAGCTGAAAATCCAGTTGCGGGAGGCCGAAGCTCTTTTGGGGGCGGCTCAGGCCAAGTCCCAGCGATTACTGGTCGGCGCTACTTCAGAAGAAATCCAGTCAGCCAAAACTCTCGTTGCCAATGCCGAAATTTCTCTTCAGAACGCTCGGCAGAATCTGCGGGATTCAGAAAATACTTCTCAAGAAGATTTAAAAAATTCTTACGAGGACGCTCTTAACACGCTAGACGACTCCTATCTTAAAATTTATAATTCTTTTAACGTTGTTGATTTGATTCAAAGAACTTACTTCAGCGTCAGCAGTCAATATGGGATCAGAGTGATTGATAACAAAAATAAGATAGGAAAAAGCATGAGTGAAGTTAAATCTTATTTAGACGCCGCTAAGTACAATCCAAAGAATGAAAATATTGATATTGCCATTTCTGAAATGAAAAAAGCGCTTGACAATACTTTCGTGGCATTAGGCATTATCAGGGAAACCTGCGAAGCTCCGGCTTATTATTTCTCGGCAGCTGACAAAGCTTCTCTTGACGCTTGCCGAACAAACACCAATACGGCTCAAACCAACATTGTAAACGATCAACAAGCAATTTCTTCTGCCAAAATAGCCAGCGAAGCCAATACCAATACTGCTCAAGCCAAAGTCTTGGCTGCCGAAGGCTCTTTAAAGACCGCCCAAGACGATTTATCGGAGATTTTAGCTGTTCCCCGCCAAGTTGATATTGATTTATATCAGGCCGAAGTTAAGGAAGCTCAAGCCAGGGTTGATCTCTTAAAAGATCAGCTGATTGATGATGTTGTCTTGAGAGCTCCGGCTGGCGGACAAGTCGTAGCTATAAATAAAAGAGCGGGGGAGGTGGTTCAGCCGACGCCCCAGGACGCTTTAATCACTCTTTTGCCAGTCGCTCCTTTTGAAATAAACGTCAATATTTACGAGGAAGATGTGGTAAAAATGAGCATCGGCAATCTTGTTGACATCTCTATGGCAGCTTTTCCAGACAGGGTCTTTAAGGGGAAAGTGATCTCAATAGATCCAGCCGAGCAAATAATTGAAGAAGTGGTTTATTATAAAATAACAATTGGTTTTGACGAGGGCGAGATGCCTACGGGAATAAAAACCGGCATGACGGCCGACGTGGTTATTAAAACCGCCGAAGAGAAAGGAGTTCTCATTGCGCCCAAAGAAGCTGTTCAAAAAATTGACGGCAAAAAATTTATTCAAGTTTGGCAAGACGGAAAAGTTCAGGACAGGGAAATAGAAACCAGCCTTGAGGGAAGAGACAGTAGCGGGGAAAATGTCATAGAGGTTGTTTCGGGGCTGCAAGCCGGAGAAAAAATAATCTTTAAATGAACCGGCCATTAATTAAGCTGGAAAACGTCGGAAAAGAATATCAGCTGGGAAAAACAACTCTTGTTATTTTGAAAGAAATAAAGGTAGAGATTGTTCCGGCCGCTTTTGTTTCTATTTTGGGGCCTTCGGGCTCGGGCAAATCAACCCTTTTGAACTTAATCGGCTGCTTGGATTTGCCCACGCAAGGCAAAGTTTTTTTAGACGGCCAGGATATTTCCGCGATGTCTGAAGATGAATTAGCCAAAATCAGGGGTCAGAAAATCGGTTTTATTTTCCAGCAGTTTAATCTTTTGCCGAATCTTAACGCCTTGGAAAATGTGATGCTCCCGATGGCTTTTCAAGGCAAACCAGAAAGAGAAAGAAAAAAGAGAGCCGAATTTCTTCTTGACTCTCTGGGCATGGCCGAAAGGGCGACGCACCGGCCGGCCGAGCTTTCCGGCGGCGAACAGCAAAGGATAGCTATTGCCCGCGCTTTGGTCAATAACCCCGAGATTATTGTGGCCGACGAACCGACTGGCAATTTGGATTCAGCGACCGGCAAAAAAATTATGGAAATTTTAATTAATCTCCAGCGGAACGAAGGGAAAACGATTGTCGTGGTTACTCACGACCCGTCTGTTGCCAATTACAGCAGTCAAATAGTCAATATCAAAGACGGTCAAATTATTTCTAATCATGTTCAAGGAATATTTCAAAATCGCCGTTAAAAATTTACGAACGCGGCCATTGCGAAGCTGGCTGACTATTTTTGGCATTGTCATCGGCGTCTTTTTGATTATGTCTTTGCTTTCTTTGAGCCAGGGGCTGAAAGCCACGGTTTTGAACCAATTAAGAGCCGTGGGTACTGATATTATTATGATTGTTCCCGGCGATATTTCCGACATAATGACCACGATGATGGGCGGAGTAGAATTGTCAGAAGACGATTTGGCTATAATCAGAAGAACCAAGGGAGTGGAAGCGGTCGTTCACAGCGTTTATCAGGGGGAGCTTATGAAGTATGAAGGAAAAAGCAAAATAATTATTTTGTATGGGGTGGATTGGAAGAATACTCTGGATATTTACGAAAATGATATCGGTATGAAAATAGCTGAGGGAAGGTGGCCGGTTCCGGGGAGAAGAGAGATTGTCGTCGGCAGTTTGGTGCCGACAGATATTTTCCAGGGATTGAAAATAAACACTCAATCCGCTATTAAAGGCAGGCAGTTTGAAGTTGTCGGAATTTTAAAATCTCGGGGCAGCAAGCAGGACGACTCAATGATCGGTCTTGACATGAGCCTCTATCAAGAAATCACCGGGCATAGAAAAGGCGCGCCTCAAGCTATTGCTAAGGTAGCGTCAGGTTTCAATGTTGAACAGGTGGCTAAGGACATTCGCGTCAACCTAGAAGAAGAAGCCAAAAGACGGTCAGGCAAAAGAGAAGGTTCTTATTCTGTTTTGACTTCAGAGGCGGTGGGCAGTATTGTCGGCAATGTTATGGGAATGATCCAAATGGTTATTTTTGCTTTTGGCAGCATTGCCGTTCTAGTCGGAGGCATTGGTATTATGAATACGATGTACACTTCGGTCAGAGAACGGACCAAGGAGATCGGCGTCTTAAAAGCGGTTGGCGCGAAAAATTCCCATATCGTTTTTATTTTCTTGATTGAATCGGGCATTATCGGTTTAATCGGGGGCGTTGGCGGCATGATACCAGGCTTGGGTTTGGCTAAATTGATACAGGCCGTTGGCCAGGTCCATCCTATGCTTTATATTGAGGCTTCAATTACGCCGGGCATTATCTTATTCGGCTTGTTGTTTTCTTTCGGCGTCGGGTGCCTCTCGGGATTCTTACCGGCGCGGTCAGCCGCCAAGCTCAAGCCCGTGGAAGCGTTAAGGTACGAGTAATTAAAATTGGCAGTTGAATAGTCGCCTGGCTGGCGGTTTTTTGCTTGCCCTGAGCCGCTTCGAAGGGGTAGGATTGAAATATGGAAGAAAAAGTTTATTTTAAAAATGGTGAAGGATTGAAGTTGTGCGGGATTTTGACAAAACCATCGGAAGAAACGCAAAAATGCATTATCCTCTGTCATGGAATAACCGTCAACAAAGAAGAAGACGGAATTTTTACCAAACTTGCGCGAAGATCGGCTCAGAGTGGTTTTGCGGTTTTTAGATTTGACTTCAGGGGGCACGGCGAAAGCGAGGGTAATTCTATTGATTTAACTGTCAGTGGAGAAAAAAGAGATTTAGAGTCGGCGGTTAGATTTTTACAAAATTTAGGCTATAGAAAGTTTGGGATTGTGGCGGCGAGTTTTGGCGGCGGAGCAGTTGCTCTTTTTGTTCCCGAGAATCAAGATATCGTCAAAGCCCTTGTCTTATGGAATGCCAATATTGATTATGATAATACTTTAGAGCCGAAACTTCCTTGGCCAAAAGAAAATTTTGGGAAAGAAGCGATGCAGAAGTTAGAAGAGCAAGGCTATCTTGAGATTGGAAGCGGAAAATTTAAAGTAGGCAAACCATTTTTTGTTGAGCTAAGGAAATTATATCCTTGGAAAAAATTACAAAACATCAAAACCCCAATTTTATTTATCCATGGCGACAAAGATTCTTACGTTCCGTATGAGGACTCGGTTAAATATTCTAAGTTATTTCAAAACGCAAAACTCAAAACAATAGTGGGAGCAGAGCATGGCTTTCATGAGAAAGAGGAAGACGCGGACGAGGCAGACAACGCGACAATCAGGTTCTTTTTAAATAATTTTTAAGCGATTAGAAAGTGTGGTTGCTTGACTTTTAGCTTAAAAATGCTATAAATATCTCGCCAATTCAACGAAGGAGGTGTTTGAATGGACGAATTTGTTCAACAAGTTCTTTCCGTTATAGAACAAAAGGGGTGCGGATTTTATCCGGGAGGAAGTCATACTGGCAGTGGAGTAATTTATAATCTATCCTCGCGCCTCAAGATCGAAGTCGGAGTAGGCGATTCTTTTGTTAAGGTTTGGTACGAAGGACATACTATAAAATGGAAGGATCTCTTACCGGGGACTAAATTGCGAATAAGGGGGGTTTGTTTTCTCTCGGATGGCGAAGTGCGTCTGTTGGGTAAAAAAGCTCAACAGATTATCACCACTAGTCGAGCGTTTCTAGAGGCGTTGAAAATCTCGTCAAACCAGATACCTCGACAGGGAATCGACTCACCTGTTCCTCGAAAAATTACCTATACACCCCTGAGAGGCAATCGCCTCCGCTGTAACCAAACAGGGAAGGTTATGAAGAGGGGTCGTACCGACGTCTACAGAAGGTCAACGAATAAGCGGTTCTCGCGAGAACCGCCATTTTATTGTAAGATAAGGGCATGATTAGAAAAATTCTAAAATATCCTAACCCGATTTTGAAGAAAAAAAGCGGCGAAGTAAAAGAGATTAACGAAGAAATCAAAAAACTTAGCCAAGACATGCTTGAAGCTCTTCGGCAAGCTCAAGGCGTTGGTTTGGCCGCGCCGCAAATCAGCGAATTAAAAAGAATAATCATTGTTAAGGATCGGGCATTTATTAATCCTGAAATTGTCAAAAAGACAAAAGAAAAGGCACTTGCCGAAGAAGGCTGTCTATGTTTTCCCGGAATTTATCTAAAGGTTAAAAGAGCTAAAGGCGTGGAAATAAAAGCCCTTGATTTGGAAGGTAGGGAAATCAAGATTAAAGCCGTTGGATTGTTGGCTCGCGTTTTCCAGCACGAGATAGATCACTTAAACGGCGTTCTAATCATTGATCGGCTTACGTTTTGGCAAAGATGGAAAATCAGAAAAAAATTAAAAGGATAGATTTTCTACCCGCCTCGCCGGCAGGCGGGCCTGACAATGTCAAAGATTTGGCCGAAATCAACGAAGCTCTAGCTATAGGTTATGGTCAGACAATTTCCCAGCCAGAAGTTGTGGCTTTTATGCTGAAGCTTTTAAAGCCAAAGCTGGGAAATAAAATTTTAGATGTGGGGTCGGGTTCTGGCTGGACCACGGCTTTGCTGGCTAATATTGTCGGCGAAAAAGGAAGGGTTGTGGCGATTGAATTAATTCCAGAATTAATGGAATTTGGCAAAAAAAATGTCGCTCAGTATATTTTTATTAAAAAAGGAATCGTTGAATTTATTTGCGCTGACGGCTCAAAGGGCTACAAAAAAGAAGCGCCGTATGACCGCATTTTAGTTTCAGCCGCGGTTCAGGAAGAAATTCCTAAAGCATGGAAAGAGCAGTTAAAAATTGGCGGCCGGCTGGTTGCGCCAGTTGGCAATTCAATCTGGCTTTTAATTAAAAAATCAAAGAACGACTTTGAGAGGATTGAATACCCGGGATTTATTTTTGTGCCGTTAATTGAAAAGCGATGAAAAAAATCTTTATTATTTTTTTGTTTTTTCTTTTTTCTTTTTTGTTTTTTTGGTCGGGGATTTACCTGCCAAAAAATTTTTCTGCGAAAGAGCAAATTATTTTTAAAATTGAGAAAGGCTGGGGCGTCAGAGAGATTGCTCTTGACCTGGAAAAGGCGGGTTTAATCAGATGGGGTTCTCTTTTTCGGATTTATGCTCTCTCTAGCGGCGTCGCTAAAAACCTGCAGGCCGGCAGTTATTATCTTTCTCAATCAATGAATATCCCAAAAATCGTTGATAAGTTCGTTGAAGGAGATGCCGCGAGTTTTACAATAACCATACCCGAGGGTTTTACCCAAAAGCAGATTGAAGATAAATTAGGGATGAAATTGCCCGGCGAAAACTTAGAAGGATATTTATTTCCCGACACTTATCAATTTTTCTTGGGAATTGATGAACAGGAGGTGGTTGAGATAATGAAGGATAATTTTGATAAAAAAACCGCGGTCTTAAAAATAAACCAAGATATTATAACAATGGCCTCTATATTGGAGAAAGAAGTTAGGACAAAAGAGGATAAAGAATTAGTTTCCGGTATTTTATGGAATAGACTGAAAATCGGTATGCCTCTGCAAGTAGACGTTGCTCTGGAAACTTATCAAAAGAGGGGATTGCCCGAATTGCCGATTTGCAACCCAGGACTAGAAAGCATTAAGGCCGCAATTTATCCGAAAGAAAGCCCTTATTGGTATTATCTTTCCGCACCCGAAGGCCAAACCATTTTCAGCAAAACCTTGCAGGAGCACAATCTCGCCAAGGCCAAATATTTGAAATAACTCTTGACAGGATTTTTAATTAGAGTAATATAGGAATATAGCCGCAGACAGCGGGCGATCAATAAGCCCTGCCCAGGCAAAGATTATTGAGGTTCAACCTCGATAATTTGTCTGCGGTGAAACGCGGATTTTTATTTTTATGGCTATAACCAAAGACAAAAAGAAAAAAATAGTCGAGGATTTAAAGGATAAAATCAGCCGGCAGAAAGTAATGGTTTTTACCGATTTTACCGGAACTAAAGCTAAAGACCTTTTAGGCTTGCGAAAGAAAATCAGGGAAGAAGGCGGCGACTTGAAAGTGGCTAAAAAAACTTTAGCCCAGCTGGCTCTGAAAGATAAAAATTTTGGAGTTGATATTAAAAATATGAAAGGCGAGATTGCTTTTGTTTTCGGATTTACCGACGAAGTTTCGCCAGCCAGAGCGCTTTGGCAGTTTTCCGAGAAAAATCCAGGCCTCAAAATTGTCGGCGGCATTCTGGAGAATAAATTTATTGAAGCCGAAAAGGTGCTGGAGCTGGCCAAGTTGCCGGCTAAAGAAATTCTTTTGGCGAAATTAGCTAGCAGCATCAAAAGTCCTGTATCAAATTTTGTTTATGTCTTAGAAGCAAACATTAAAGGTCTGATCAATGTTTTGGCAAAAGCCAAAGTATAAATTTCTAATTACTAATTACTAATTTCTAAACATATATTATGACTGAAGAAAAAAACGAGGAAAAAGTTGTCGTTCCGGAAAAATTTAAAAGTTTAGTGGAAGACATTGAGAAAATGTCGGTTTTGGACTTGGCGGAATTGGTGAAAATCCTGGAAAAGAAATTTGGCGTTTCGGCTCAGGCCGCAGTTATGGCTGCCCCGGTCGCTTCCGCCCCTGCCGAAGCTCAAGAAGAAAAGAGCGTTTTTAACGTGGTTTTGACTGCCGTGGGCGACAAAAAGATAGAAGTAATCAAGGTTGTCAGAGACGCTACTCAGAAAGGATTGAAAGAGGCAAAGGACTTGGTTGACGCCGCCGCCGCCGCCCCACAAATGGTGAAAGAAAACGCCAAAAAAGAAGAGGCTGAAGACCTCAAAAAGAAATTTGAGACAGCTGGCGCAAAGGTGGATTTGAAATAAAAAGCTAGCGGCTCTTGCCGCTAGTTTTTTATTTGGTAAATTTTTTGGCCGTTGAGAAGATAAATTATTTTTCCGTCGTCAGAAACATAAAAATCAAGAAGCAAATCAAATTTTTTACTTTGAAATTGTTTTACGACCCCTCCGTCTTTAGATAAAACAACTACTCTGGATTGCTCTGGCTCTAAAAGATAAAAATAGGGGAGAGTAATCGGGCTAAGGACTTTAGAAAAGTTTTTCGGCGGAGGAAATATGCTCAAACTGATATTTTCTTGATTTTCTCCGAAATAATATCGCAAAAGCTCGTTGTTATTTAGAATCCAGACATTGCCGTCAATTGCCAGGGATTTTGAGCTTTTTGGTTTTTCGGTTTTAGCTTTCAGCCATATTTGCGGAAGACCCCACTTGAATTCGTCTAGCGAAGGATATTTTAAAATTTCTCCGCGCGATTTATCTAAAACATAAAGATTTGATTCAAAAGAAGTAATTTGGTCAAAACTGAAATCTGAGCTCGGCAGAATAAGATCGGTTTCCAAAAAATCGTCGCCGGTTATTATTGTCAAATGATTTGGCTTGGCGAAAAACAAAAGAGAGTCTCGCAGCTTTGCAGCCGAACTGAATTTTCCCCCGAGGGTTAAAATCTGGCTTTCTCCGGCGGAATTTATTTTAAGCAAGTTCGGCGCGTAGGGGCTGAAAAGATAAATGTTATTCTTATCGGCTATGATTTTTTGCGGTATGAAATCTTCGGGGTTTGCCGCAAAAATCTGTTGAGGGTCGGAGATTTCGGTTAATTTGTTCAGGCTGAAAAGGTTTTCGGAAATTTCATTCTGCAGATCATTGGTTTTCTTTTTCAAATCATTAGAAACCGCTCTCGATGTTTTGATCAAAGACGAAATCTCGTCCCAGCTAGAAATCAGCAAAGAGGCGTTCTCGTCTTTTATCGCGCGGCTTGCTTCTTTTTCAATTTCCTCAAACTTCATTTGGTAGAGCGCGAACTGCTGTTTTTTTTCATGCTCTGAAAGAAAAAATCCAAGAGCCAGCAGAACGGCCAAAAACAAAACCAAAATTATTTTTTTGTTGCGCCAATAGCTTCCTTTAAATGGAAATGAAAAGCGTGGGATTCGAAAGTTATGCAAAAAGGAATCCAGGGCTTTTTTAAATGAAAATTCTTTTAATTCTTTTGGCAGTATATTAGCGGCAAAAGTTTCTTTTTTTCCGGTTAAAACTGCGTCGCTCAAAAATAAAACCAGGCAAAGTCCGGTAATTTTGGACAGCTCCGCGTTTTTTGAGAGTAAGAGACTTTTTAGTTTATTTGCGCTGAACGGGTTTATTCCGGCTATTTCAGCCAGCAAGCCTTCAGTTTGGAAAAAATCATTGATCTCTTTGGTCAAAATTAAAAGTATGTCGTTTTCGGCCAGCTTACCGGAAACAATATTGCCAAACACTTTTAAGGGGTAGGGTTCAATGTCTTGAAATTTCAGTCTTTTGTCAATATCAATAATTTCACCGCTTCTCAATAAGAAAATTTTTATCGCGCCGATTTTCGTAAAATTCAAATCAAATTTTTTAAGAGAAATGGCGGCAAAACTTAAATGCCCAAGCCAGCTTACATCTCCTTTTTTTGACAAGCCGTCTAGAAATTCGTTGGCTGTTTTTAAATCTTCTTTCAGGGTTTTCCCGGGGTCGTTTTGGCCAAGCTTATAATGCCTGTCTTTTATAACCCTTGCCAGATTGTCAAGAAAATTGATGTTTTGAGGCAAAGCGCTTTTTAAAAGTCCGGCCATATAAAGGCTGCCAGCTTTCTCTTCGTAAATATTGCTCGGCTCATAGCAGAAGCTGTCAAAAACAATGTCAGGCGTTTGCTGGGTTCGCCCTTGCTTGTTTTGTTTTTGCGGATTGAAATGGTATTCAAAAACTTGCATTTTATTATTTTAGCAGATTTGATAAGTTTTGGAAAATCTGATAATTTAAAATTGGCGTCGGGCACTTGGCGCAGTGGCAGCGCGCTTCGTTCACATCGAAGAGGTCGCTGGTCCGATCCCAGCAGTGCCCAATTGTTAATTTATGAAAACCGACCAAGAGCTGCAAAAAAAATTTAAAGTATCCGTTGAAAATGGCGATATAATAGCTTTAACGCTTTTTGAATGGGAAGCCGATCCCCAAGCCGGCAGTCAGCTTGCTCGGTTGGTTAAAGAAGGACTTTGGCGCGTTTTGCGGCCAAAAACATTGTGGCAAATAATTTGGCAAAGAAATGCTTGGTTTCGGTAGCTTATGCTATCGGCCGCATTGAGCCCTTGATGGTTTCAGCTGTAAACGAAAAAGGGGAAAATATCAGCAAAATCGTCCGGAACAATTTTGATTTTCGGCCGAGGGCCATTATTGAAACGCTTCGTCTGCAGAGGCCTATTTACAGACAAACTGCCAAGTATGGCCACTTTGGAAGGGCTGGCTTGCCTTGGGAACAGATTATCCGTATTGACAAAGGATTAAGTTAAAGTAAAATTATTTATTATTTATATATGTTGAATTTAAATTGTAAAAGTTATGGCGGAGTCATCGCGGCAGTTATCTTGACACTGGCTGCGGTTTGGGTCGGTTTTGATATTGCCGATAGAGTTAGGGTTCAGTCAAATACGAATACGATTGTCGTTTCGGGCCATGGAGAAATTTTCATAAAGCCTGATTTAGCCAAAACGTCGTTTTCCGTGCTTACTGAAGCTAAAACAGCGGCTGCCGCTCTCTCGGAAAACGCTCAAAAGATGAATGCGGTTATTGATTTTGCCAAGGGTCAGGGAATAGAGGCAAAAGATTTAAAAACCACTAACTTCAGCATTTACCCGCGTTACGAATGGCAGGATAAGGGAAGCAAGCGAATCTTAGTTGGCTACGAAGTTAATCAGTCCTTGCAGGTGAAAATCAGGGATTTAACTAAGGTTGGCGCGATTATTGAGGGAGCTACCAAAGCTGGAGCTAATCAGGTAGGTGATTTGCAGTTTACGATTGATCAGGAAGATGAGTTTAAGAAGCAAGCTAGAGAAGCGGCGATCAAAGAAGCCAAAGATAAGGCCAAAGAATTAGCCTCGCAGCTGGGGGTGAAATTAGCCAGGATTATTAATTTCAGCGAAAGCGGTAATGGGCCTATTTTCTACGGCTTAGAAAGAATGGCCTTGCCTGCGGCTGGCGGAGGAGAGCCGCAAATAGAAACCGGCGAAAACAAGATTGAAGTTCAGGTTGTCATTACTTACGAAATTAAATAAGGGGTATTGACAAACAGGCTTAATTTTAATATTATTAAAACCTCTCGACCGAAATCGGGAGGTCTTTTTTTGCTCATTAACAGAAATAAAATAAAATCTTATTTAAAGAAAGGGGAGCCAATGGTAGATACGGTGGCCTCAGAAGGGGCGAGAAGCCAATTAGACGCTAGAGTCGAGGAGGTGGTGAATCTTCGCCGGAAGCTTGGAAATCCGAGGACCACAAAAATGGTCACTCGACAAGCACGGCTTCTTGACTTAGAAGCGAGGGTTTTACCTAGGCTTCGTCGGTACTGTTAACGATAGGTTGTCTTTTGGGGCAGCCTTTTTTCTTTGCAAAAATTTGTTAGGATTGAAGATGTGGAATTTAAAATACTCAAAAAATCAAAAATCAGCAAAGCCAGGGCGGGGATTATCAAGATTTCCGGCAGAGACATAGAAACCCCTTGTTTGGTTCCGGTGGCAACGCAGGCGGCAGTTAAAGCCTTGACTTCAGAGCAGATAAAAGAAACCAAAAGCCAGATTTTAATTTGCAATGCTTATCATTTGCATTTAAAGCCGGGAGACAGCGTTGTTAAAAAAGCCGGCGGCCTGCATAAATTTATGAATTGGCAGGGGGCTTTAATGACGGATTCTGGCGGCTATCAGGTTTTTAGTTTGGGTTTTGGCCGCGATCTTAAGATGGGAAAAATGTTGAATAAAAAGAGGGATTTATCTATTAAGGCCGGCTGCCAGCCAAAGTCCTTGAAAATTACTCAAGACGGCGTATTTTTTCGTTCTCCGCTGGACGGCCGAAATTTATTTTTTGGACCAAAAGAATCAATGAAAATACAGGAGAATTTAGGGGCGGACATAATTTTCGCTTTTGACGAGTGTCCGCCGCCTATTGCCGATTACGAATATACAAAAAGATCAATAGCGAGGACTCATTCTTGGGCAAAAATATGTTTAGATTATAAAAAATCTAAGCAGGCCCTATATGGAATTGTGCAAGGAGGTAAGTTCAAAGATTTGAGAATAGAAAGCGCTAAATTTATAAGCGAGCTTGATTTCGACGGCTTCGGCATCGGCGGCGAGCTCGGTTTTGATAAGAAAGAAATGTTCGCCATGTTAAATTGGGTCACGGAAATTTTGCCAGAAGAAAAGCCGCGGCATTTATTAGGCAACGGCCATATTGAGGATTTAAATAAAATTTTTAAAAGCGGGGTTGATACTCTTGACTGCATTATTCCGACCCGTTACGCCCGCCACGGCGTTGCCTTTACTTCCGTTGGCCGTTTGGATTTGAAAAGATCGGTTTTTTTGAAAGACCAGAAGCCGCTGGATAAAAATTGCTCCTGCTTTGTCTGTCGGAATTATTCCCGAAGCTATGTTTCCCATCTTCTCCGCGCTGGAGAAATTACTCCTTCGTCGCTTTTAACCTTTCATAATCTTTATTTTTTCAACGCTTTTATGGAAAAAGTCCGCCAGCAAATAAAACGAGCCAAATTTTAAAATGTATTTTAATTACTTGAAAAATCAGCAGAAATTTTTTTGGACCACGCATTCAAAGGCGAAAATGCGGCAATATAGGCTGTCAGAAAAAAGAGTCTTGAGTGTTTTTCGAAGACCCGACCGTCAAGAAGAGGGGATAGCCCCTCAAACCATGGCGGCAATGCAAATTACCGGCACCAAAAAGAATCCGACGGAGATTTGGATGATGTTCGTTGTTTTGAAAAGACCTAAGGGGATAAAAATAATTTCTACGTGGCGGTATCCCGGCCGCACGCCCAAAGGGCAAAGGCCGATTATACCCGAAGACATCTTGCGAGAGCTAAATTTATGCAATTCCTAAATTGTCAGATTGATTTATCAAGGTGGAATTTTCGGCCAAGAGCAGAGACCGAATCTTGGGTTAAAAAAGCCCTGAAGAAGATTAGCTTCCAAAAAGAAGCTAAGCTTCTAAATATGCTAGATATTTTTGCCGGCTCTGGATGCATCGGCATAGCGGTTTTAAAGAATATTAAAAACAGTTTTTGCGACTTTGCGGATATTGACGAAAGAGCAGTAGGGCAGATTAAAATAAATTTAAAATTAAATAAAATTTCCCAAAACAGATATAAAATTTATCAGTCGGATCTGTTCAAAAAAATAAAAAATAAAAAATACGATTATATTTTTGCCAACCCGCCTTATGTGGCAACAGAACGCATTAACGAAGTTCAGCCGTCAGTTTTGAAATCCGAGCCCAAAAAAGCGCTTTTTGCCGGCCGGAAAGGGCTGATCGTTATCAAAAAATTTTTAACCGAAGCTAAAAATCATCTCAAAAAAAACAGCGTAATTTATATGGAATTTGACGCTCTGCAAAAGAGAGACATTGAAAATCTTCTAAAAAAAGAGGGCTATAAAAATTACTGCTTTTTTAAAGACCAGTTTGGGAAATACCGCTGGCTTATGGTATATTTAAACAAATGAGCCAAAATATAATTTTTCAATATGTTGTTTGGCAGTTTGCCGACGCGCCCAAGGCTATTCTGGCCGGGTGGAAAAATTTTTTGAAATTCGGCTTGTATTATTTTTCCGCTCCGCTTTTGCTAAAAACCCTCTTTTCTCCCTGGCGGCGGTTTCAGTGGGGCTATCCCAAGGGCTTATCAATGGGCAAGGGCATAGAAGCTTTTTTCTCAAATTTAATTTCGCGGATTTTGGGTTTGATTTTACGAACTTTTTTAGTTTTATTTTGGGCTGTTTTTGAAATTTTTATAATTTTCGCCGGTTTGGCCATTTTGGCGTCGTGGCTGATCCTGCCATTTCTTTTATTGGCAGGATTGTTAATAGGTTTTAAAATTTTATTTTAACGTGAAAAAACAAAAAGCATTCACCTTGATTGAGCTTCTGGTGGTCATTGCCATAATCGGTCTTTTGTCCAGTATCGCGGCGGTAGGCTTGAAGGGCGTCAAGTCAAAAGCGAGGGATGCCGTAAGGTTGAGCGATGCCAATACAATGATGAAGGCCTTAGATCTTTATTACGATAAAAACGAAAATTATCCCATTACTGGGCGAGGCGGATTAGATTGGCTAAGCAGCTACAATGATACCAAAAACTGGATTCCGGGTTTGGCGCCAGAATTTATGACTGAAGTTCCCGACGATAAGGCGCCTGAAAATTGCTGGCCGAACTCTCCGGAAATTTGCTATTATTACAGATCGTCCGGAAGCGTGTACTGTCTGCAAGTCAGTCTGGAAAATCCGTCTTCCGCTGCCAACGCGGTGCGGATTTTCGGCCCCGAAACAGGGGGTATATATAAATTACGATACGGCGATTTTAACTGGTGCGACGCGTCATTTTGATTAAAAGTATGGCTAATTTTGATTTAAAATCGGCTAAAATTTTTCAGGCGGTAAAATGGGGGAAAAATCCGCTATTTAGGTTCGTGAATCTGTGGAAAAATTTATCCATAATTTTGTTTTTATTTTTCTTTTTCGCAGGCTTCTTAGGGGAAAATGGCTCTGATAAAATATTCGCGCTTTCCATATTTTTTTTGGTTTTTTATTTTTTCTTTCTGCTTTTGGAAAAATTTTTCAGCTGCAAATTAAAAAATCCCTGCCGAAAGCTCGGCTCCGGCGAGCCAGTTAATTTAGCCGAGTTTTTAAGTTTTGAAGCGGCTTTAGCTGCCGCAAAATCAAAAAATAATTCAACCGTACTTTTTTACAACATAATCAAAAGTCAGCCGGATTTTAATTTTATCTTCAGCCGCAGTCTTTTAAACATAAAAAATATCAAGAAAATACTGAAAGAATATTTTAAAAAAATTCCGCCGGCTCCACGCGAATCTTCGGATTTCCCAGAAATTTTCGCCGAAGCCTTAAAAATTGCTGAAAGCAAAAACCGCCGTCCAGTAACAATTGAGCTAGGAGATGTTTTGGCGGCTTTAGCCAGGCGCGACCTTTTTTTCAAAAAAATTTTACTAGACTTCAATTTAAAACCAGACGACATTGAAAATTTGGTTTATTGGCTTGAACTTTTGAAAAAGAGAATTCAAGAAAGAAAGAGATTCTGGGAGTGGCAGAATCTTATTAAAGTCGGGTCTTTGGCTAGAACATGGTCGGCTGGTTACGCTTTAACCTTAGAAATGTTTTCGTCCGACATCACAGAAGTTGTAAAAAGACAGGGGTTTCCCGACGTGATCGGGCATCAAAAGGAGGTTGAGGCGATGGAGAGATTTTTGGCAAAAAGAGAGCGAAATAATGTTTTGATAGTGGGCGAACAGGGTTCCGGCAGAAAAAGCATGATTCAGGCCTTGGCCAAAAGAGCGGCGCTGGGCCAGAGTTTTCCCGAAATAAATTACAAAAGAGTTGTCCGGCTTGATTTGCCGAGTATTTTGGCTCAAACAGACAGCAGCCAAGAGACCGAAAAGATTTTGGATAAGATTTTCAGAGAGGTTTTGTCCGCCGGCAACATTATTTTGGTGATTGACGAATTTCATGATTTTATCGGACAAATATCCGGCGCATTATCTCCTTATCTCGCCTTGCCCAAGTTTCAAATTGTCGCTATTACCACCTTTGAGGGGCTGCACAAAAAAATTGAGCAGAATTCGTCTGTCTTGTCTCTTTTTGAAAAAGTTGAGGTTTCGGAAATTTCAGACAAGGAAACTTTATTACTCTTGGGAAATTTAAGTTTATTTTTGGAGAGAAAGTATAAAGTATTTATTTCTTATCCGGCTCTGCGCGAAATAATCAATTATTCGGCAAGATATCTGCCGGCCCAGTCTTTCCCGGAAAAAGCCACAAAATTATTGGATGACGTGGCTATTTTTGCCGCGCAGGAAGGGGAAAAAATTATTTTGCCAAAACATGTGGCGGAAATAGTTTCTGCTAAAACTCAAATTCCGGTTGGAGAGATTGAAGCAAAAGAAAAGGATGTTTTGCTTAATCTGGAAAATTTAATCCATCAGCGGATTATTAACCAGGAAGAAGCGGTCGGTGAGGTTTCCTCGGCCTTAAGAAGAGCCAGGGCCGAAATTACCGTCAGAAAAGGGACAATCGGATCTTTCTTATTTTTGGGGCCGACGGGTGTGGGAAAAACCGAAACCGCTAAAGCGCTAGCTGCAATCTATTTTGGTTCGGAAGAAAAAATGATAAGACTGGATATGTCGGAGTTTCAAAATGTTTCAGATATTTCCCGCCTGATTGGTTCAGTCGGCGAAGAAGGGGCTTTGACCACTCAGATCAGGGAAAGACCTTTTTCTTTGGTTCTTTTGGACGAAATTGAAAAGGCTCATCCCGATATTTTAAATCTTTTTTTACAGGTTTTGGACGAGGGCAATTTGACCGATGGCTTGGGTAGAAAAGTGGATTTTAAGAACGCCATTATTATTGCGACTTCCAACGCCGGATATCAAGTCATACTGGAATCATTGAAGGCGGCTAGCGAGTGGTCAAACGTCAAGGAGAAATTATTAAATTTTATTTTTGAAAGGGGAATTTTCCGCCCCGAGCTGATAAATAGGTTTGACGGCGTGGTGGTTTTCGGCCCGTTGTCCAAGGAAAATCTTTTGGCTGTGGTTGAGCTGCAGTTAAAGAAGATGAAAAAAGGCCTGGCGGAAAAAGAGATCGAGTTTGTTGTCACGGAGTCCTTAAAGGCAAAAATTGTGGAGTTGGGCTATGATCCGACTTTTGGCGCGAGGCAAATGCAGAGAGTAATTCAGGACAAAATCGGCAATGTTTTGGCCAAAGCCATTTTATCTAATCAAATAAAGCGCGGCAGCAAAGTAGAAATCGACCCCGAAACCTTCCAGATTAAGTAGCTGCGGTAAGTTAAGCTTGCCACAGAAAACAGCGGAGATCGGATCCCCGCTGTTTGACTTTTGTTGATTTATGGTTAATCTAAACATAAAGGAGGACGGGAAAGTCCTTTAGAAACTGAATAAAATAATTAAGGAGGTGCAGTTAAAATGGAAAGAGCTAAGTCGGAGTGGATTGTTATCACTGGAGGCCCTTCTTCCGGAAAAAAGACTATTCTCAGGTGTTTTAAGAGTAAGGGCTATCTAGTAATTAATGAGGTTGCCCGCGGAGTCATAGATCGAGCGAACAGGCAAGGCATACGCACCCAGGAACTTAGGAGAGACGAGATTAGGTTCCAGGAAAGCATGTTGCCGATAAAGGCTAGGCTGGAAAGGAAGCTTCCCAGGAGAAAAGTAATCTTTTTGAACCGAGGAATGCCGGATAGCGTCGCTTACTTGTTGAATTGCGGTGGCGATCCGCAAAAGGCAAAAGTTCTTTGCGAAAGAAATCTCTATAGGAGAGTCTTTCTCTTGGAGCAACTTCCTATATTCATAGAAGACTACGCTAGAACCGAAAACTTGAAGGATGCTAAAAAAATAAGCAAATTATTAAGGCAGGCCTATGAGGAATTAGGATACCATGTTATTCTTGTCCCATCAATGTCAGTTGAAAGACGGATAAGATTTATTCTAGAACTATTCTGAAAAAGAAATCTGGAAAGGAGAATGAAATTCTCTTTGAGTTTGATATAATGAAATAATGGGTAATCAATCAAACTGGTATGTGATAACGGGCGGGCCTTCGGCGGGTAAAAGCACTGTCTTGACCCAATAACGTCTTTAGGGTTAAGCAGTAAACTATTTTCATTGAGCGGCGAGGGAATAACCTCGCTGTTTTTATTTGGCTATTGGGGATTACCTGTGTATAAACAGCTATTTTAAGAGTATTTTTAAATAGTGGGGAATTAGTGTTGACTAGATAGCTTAAAGTGGATAATATTGTAAGTGAAGGGGTAGATTGTGGATAAGTGTGGGAAAACCCTTTAAATCTGTGGATAACTTATATGCTCATAGGCGAATACCATCACACAATTGATACTAAAAAAAGAATGGCTTTGCCGGTTAAATTCCGCCGGGAGCTTGGAAATGAGATTGTTATCACAAGAGGGCTTGATAATTGCTTGGTCGTTTACACTATGAAAGAGTGGGAGAATGTGTCGGACAAGCTTGGCAAATTGCCAGCCGGTCAAATTGAGGCCAGGGGATTTGCCAGAATAATGCTGGCAGGAGCCATGGCCGTTGAACTAGACCAATTGGGAAGAATCCTTATTCCGGAATATTTGAAAGAGTACGCCAGCTTAAATAAAAATGTTATTATTTGCGGCCTATATAACCGCTTGGAGATTTGGGACAGCCAGAAATGGAACGTTTACAAAGATAAAGTAGAAAAAGAGGTGGGTGATTTTGCCTCAAAATTAAAAGAGCTGGGGATCTAATGGCCCATATACCGGTTTTAAAAAATGAAGTCATTGAATTTTTAAACCCTCAACCGAATGAAAATTTTATTGATTGCACGATTGGCGAGGGAGGGCACGGTTTAGAAATATTAGAAAGAATCGCGCCGAAGGGAAAATTGCTGGGAATTGATTATCAATTGCGCGTAAAGCCAAAAGACAGATTGATTCTGGCAGAAGATAACTTTGCCAACCTGAAAGAAATTGCTATCAGAGAGAATTTTTCTAAAGTAAATGGAATAGTATTTGATCTCGGAATGTCGAGCTGGCATCTGGAATCAAGCAAGAGGGGATTCTCGTTCCAAAAAAATGAGCCCCTAGATATGAGATATGATTCCCGGAGCCAGCTGACAGCCGAGAAAATAATAAATTTTTGGTCTTCCGCGGGGTTGGAGAAAATTTTAAGGGAGTACGGAGAGGAGCAATTTTCAAAAGAGATTTCCCAGGGAGTATTGGAAGCGAGAAAATCAAGTTCCGTTAAGACAACCTTCCAGTTAGTGGAAATAATAAAGAAGGCAGCGCCTAGCTGGTATCGCCAAAGAAAGATAAACCCTGCCACGAAAACCTTTCAGGCTTTAAGAATAGCGGTGAACGGCGAGCTAGAGAACTTGGAAAAAGTTTTGCCGCAAGCAATAGATGTTTTAAGCGCTGGCGGCAGGTTGACCATTATTTCTTTCCATTCCCTGGAAGACCGCATCGTTAAAAATTTTTTTCGCAATAACGCAAAAAAAGGACCGCTGAAAATTATCACTAAAAAACCGATTACTCCATCGGACCAAGAAATAACCATTAATCCGCGCTCAAGATCAGCTAAGCTGAGAGCCGCGCTCAAATTATGAACCACGCCCTAGCCCTCAATCCATCATCGGCCTTCCCCCTGAAAATTAAATTAAAATTCAGCTTTAAGGCCTTTTGGCTGATTTCTTTATTGTCGGCCCTGCCCTTGCTGTTCTTTTATGTTTTTGGGGTTAATTCTCTGGCTAGAGAGCAATATCTTTTGCGCGAACAGCAAAGAAGCGTTGGAAGCTTAGCCAGAGAAAATGAAGCCTTGGAGATTGAATTTTCTAACGCAAATTCTTTAGCGAACCTGGGAGGCATTCTCCAAAACGAAAAATTTGAATTTGCAAGCAAAATAAAATATATTAAAATCCTAGAAAGCCAGATGGTGCGGAAATAATAAATGCTACGGATAAATCTCGTTTTTATTTTTATCGCTTTATTCCCGGCGGCGATAATCGCGCAGTTAACCCATCTTCAAATTTTTGAATTTGAGAGATATGAAAGCTTTGTCCAGGGCCGTAATCTTTCCCCCGGGGATGCTGAAACCGAAAGGGGAGAAATTTTTTTAAAGAACGGAGAGCCACTAGCTATTAATAAAAAGTTTCTTCTGGTCTCTGCTTCACCGGCTAAAATCGCCGCGCCCAAAGAAACGGCAAAAACTCTTAGCGAAATTCTCAAATTGCCCGAGGAATATATTTTGGCAAAGCTGGAGAAAGACACCATTTATTCTCCGATCAAAAGCCGTTTAACAGACAAAGAGGTTGAGGATTTGGAAAGCAAGGAGATAGCCGGTGTTAATTTATTATACGAAGCGGGGCGATATTTCCCCCAAAGCAGCCTGGCCTCTCAAGCGGTCGGCTTTGTTGACGCTAATTTGAATGGGCAGTACGGCTTGGAAGAATACTACAATGATGTTTTGGCTGAAGAGGGCAGAGACATAAAGCTAAGCATTGATTATGACGTTCAGTATAAGGCTGAAAAATTATTGGCTGATTCAGTTTCGGGATTAGGATTTGAAGCCGGGCTTATTTTAGTGATGGATCCTGGCTCGGGAGAAATACTGGTTTTGGCCAATTTTCCGAATTTTGATCCAAATCAGTACTCTGATTATGCTCAAAAAGGGGATTTGAGTATTTTTCAGAACGGCGCTACCCAAAAAATTTTTGAGCCGGGCTCTGTTTTCAAGCCGCTTACAATGGCTGCGGCCATTGAAGAAGGAAAAATTACCAGCCAGACAACTTATGTTGATGAAGGATCTGTAAAAATCGGCAGTTCCGTTATTTCTAATTACGATAAGAGAGTTTACGGCGAACAAACAATGACCGGCGTTTTGGAGAAATCAATCAATACCGGCGCGGTTTTCGCCGAAAAAAAATTGGGCCACAGCAGCTTTTTAAAATACATTGAAAAATTCGGTTTGTTTGAAAAAACCGGAATTGATCTCCCGGAAATTTATTCGCAAAACAAAGAATTCAAAAAGGGCTATGAAATAAATTATTCAACCGCCAGCTTCGGACAGGGAATTGAGCTGACTCCAATTCAGCTGGCCCGGGCATATTCGGCCTTGGCTAACGGCGGCCTTATGGTTAGGCCCTACTTGAATAAAGAGCAAAAGCCGGCTTTAACCCGGGTTATCTCCGCCAAAACCGCTTTGGAAATAACCAATATGCTGGTAAGCGTAACGGAAAACGGATACGGAAAAGCGGCAAAAATCCCTGGTTATTATGTTGCCGGTAAAACCGGCACGGCCCAAGTTCCGGAGGCCGGGGAATATTCCCCGAACAAGACCGTCCAAAGTTTTGTGGGTTATTTTCCGGCTTTTTCTCCGCGATTTTTGGTGCTGGTGAAATTAGACAATCCGCAAACTAAAACCGCCGAATATTCGGCTATTCCTATTTTCCGCAGCTTGGCGGAATACCTAGTTAATATATATAAAGTTCCGCCGGATCGAGAATAAAATTGTTTATGAATTTTTTATTAAAACTTAAATTTATCATACGGAAGCCGGATGTGGCAGTTATTCCCGGAGATTCTTTTTTGGAGCCGACGGAAAAGATATTTAAAACTTTGCGCAGCTATTTTAAGGGGCGAGCTGTTTTGATTTCTGAAGCCGATTTTAAAAAAGCTCTGGAGTTTCTGCCAGAGCAAAAAACTTTAATTTTGAATTCCGATAACGATAATTTGAGGGAAATGTCCGTTAAAGAAAGCGGAGTTTTGACTTTCGGGCTTAATGAGGGAGCCGCGTTTTACGCGTCAGACATAAACACGGACAACGGATTAAATTTCAAAGTCAATTATCAGGGCAATATGGTGCCGTTTTGGCTGGCTAACACTGAAAAAGAGCAGGTTTTGGCGATTTTGGCAGCTTCCGCGGCTGGCAAAGTTTTGGGTTTAAATCTGGTTGAGCTTTCGCAAATCCTGTCATCAAGTCCGACCCCTCGACAGAAATAAAAAATCTTGATAATTTAAATAACGACTAAGGCCCCATCGTCTAGCCTGGTTTAGGACGCAGGGTTCTCATCCCTGTAACAGCGGTTCAAATCCGCTTGGGGCCGCAAGCGGTTCAAATACCGAGCCCGCTATGGTGGGGTGCTAGAGCGGTTGAATAGGCCGGTCTTGAAAACCGGTATGCCAGCAATGGCATCGTGAGTTCGAATCTCACCCCCACCGCATACAACTTTTGTTTTGGCTTGACTTTTTTTATTGGATTTGCTAACTTTAAAAATTCTACAAATTTGGAAAGGAGCTTGGAATGGTAATGACCGCGACGATTGAACAAGAAATCAAAGAGGGAGTGGAGAAAATTAGGCAGGGGATTGAGAACGGGTGGGACAGCCAAAGACCAAAGGTTTCCGGCGAGTCTATCAAGAGTTTCGTTGAAGGACTTCGGAAAAAAAAGGTGCCGCCAGAGCAAATTTCCCTGATTGAGAATGAAGTCAGCCAAATAGTCGTAGGAAAGGCGAAAAGGCTTTTTCTGCTGGCTATTGCCAGTCCTGTGGCGAAAAACCACGTTGCTAATGCGAAGCACCTCCTCTCGTTAGTTGACAAAACCTGGCAAGACCTTGGTTTGTTACCCGAAACCATTCAACGACTCCGGCAGAATGGGGTAGTTTAGCACTTTAAAATATCCGCTCATGGGGCTCTTCTATTTTGCCCTTTTTTTGTTTACAATAGATAAATGGCTGAAGTTTTTTGGCACAATTTATCGGTTGACGAGGTTGTTAAAGCGCTGCAAAGCGACATTAATTTGGGGTTGACCGAAAAGGACGTTGCGATTCGCCAGAGGGAATTTGGCAAAAATATATTGCCCAAAGAAAAGCAATTGTCCGCTTTCCGGCTTTTTTGGGGGCAGTTCCGCAGTCCCTTGATTTATATTTTGGCGATTGCCGGAATCATGACTTTGTTTTTTAAAGAGTTCACCGATAGTATCGTTATTTTCGGGGCAGTTTTCATTAACACGATTATCGGATTTTTTCAGGAAAATAAAGCCCAAAAAACCTTAAGGGAACTAAAGAAAATAATCAAGCAGACAGCTGAAGTTAAGAGGGGAGGCAACTTGAAAATAATTGATTCTTCGGAAATAGTGCCGGGCGATATTATTATTTTAAATTCCGGAGACAAGGCGCCTTCAGACGCCAGAGTCCTTGAGAGCCGGAATTTAAAAGTAAACGAAATGGTTTTGACCGGCGAATGGTTTGCGTCGGAAAAGACCGCTGAAATTTTAAAAAAAGGAACCCCTGTGGCCGACCGAGACAATATGGTCTATATGGGTACGGTCGTGGAAGACGGGAAGGCAATGGCAATAGCTACGGAAACCGGCCTTAACACCGAAGTCGGGAAAATAGCCGGGATGATCAGGGAAACCAAAGAAGGAAAAACGCCCTATCAAAAAAAGCTTAGCCATTTTGCAAAAATTGTCGGAATAATTATCGGATTCGTATCTTTCGGAATTTTTATTGAGGGGATAATGACCGGAGGAAGTTTTGCGGAAATGTTTGCAACGAGCGTAGCAGTGGCCGTGGCCGCGATTCCCGAAGGATTGCCCGTGGCAATGATCGTGATTTTAGCTTTGGGCATGCAGAGAATTTTAAAAAAACAAGGGTTGGTTAGGAAGTTAGTCGCAACCGAAACATTGGGCAGCGCCTCAATTATTGCCACTGATAAAACCGCCACCTTAACCGAGGGAAAAATGAAAGTTGCTTTGATTATCGGGAACGGACCGGTTTTAAAAATAATGGTTTTAAATTCCGGAGCGTTTGTTGAAAATCCCGAAGATGCGAAGGAAAAATGGATTGTCAGGGGACGGCCAACCGACAGAGCTCTTTTGGAGGCTGGCATTGCCGCGGGTATTGATTGCTTAAATGGCTTTGAAGATAGAAAAACGGCCAGCTTGCCGTTTGACCCGATAAATAAGTTCGCCGCTGTTTTGCTGCTGGAAGAAAACAAAAACAATCTTTATGTCGCCGGCGCTCCGGAAATAATTTTAAGCAAGTGTCTGCTGGAAAAAAAAGAAAAAGAAGTATTGGAGAAAACATTGACAGGTCTTACTCAAAAAGGATTGCGCGTTTTGGCCGGGGCCGTCAAGAAGGATATAATTATCAAAAATCCAGCAGCCGATTTAAAAACTGAAATAAGCGATCTGGCTTTTGCCGGGTTTATCGCCTTGGAAGACCCGCTCCGGCCGGACGCGAAAGAAGCAGTAAAATTATGCCACTTAGCTGGATTAAGACCTATTATTATCACCGGCGATCATAAACTGACGGCTAGAGCTGTGGGCAGAGAGCTGGGTTTGAAAATAAAAGAAGAAAACATTCTGGAAGGGAAAGATTTGGACGGGATTTCAGAAAAAGACTTTGACAAAATTTTGCCTAAGATCCAAATTTATGCCAGAGTTGAACCTCGGCATAAAATGAGGATTATTGAGGCTTGGCAGAGAAAAGGCGAAGTGGTGGCAATGACCGGCGATGGAATCAACGACGCGCCAGCCTTGAAAAAAGCGGATATCGGGATAGCTTTGGGGTCAGGGACCGAAGTAGCTAAAGAAACAGCCGACCTGATCCTTTTAAACGACAGCTTTTCAATTATCGTTGCCGCGATTGAGGAAGGCCGGGCTATTTTGGATAATATCCGGAAGGTGATTACTTACTTGCTTTCCGACAGTTTTACCGAAGTGATTCTAATAGCTGGCTCTATGGTGATCAGCTGGCTGACAGGACAGCCCTGGCTTTTGCCGGTTTTGGCCGGTCAAATTTTATGGGTGAACCTTATAGAAGACGGGCCTTTGTGCCTTTCTTTGGCCTTTGAACCCAAAGAAGGGGATTTAATGAGGCAAAAGCCTCAAAATCGCCGCAGTCCGCTTTTGACCGGCGAGATGAAAGCGCTTATTTTTATTATCGGCCTGGCTACAGATTTTTTTCTTTTAGGATTGCTTTTCTGGCTGATGAATTTTTCCGGTTATGAAATTTCCCATATCAGGTCAATAATTTTTGCGGCTTTGGCGATTGACTCAATGTTTTACGTTTTTTCCTGCAAAAGCTTAAGAAAAAATATCTGGCAGATCAATCTAGCCAACAACAAATTTTTAATTTTAACCTGGATATTAAGCGCGCTGATGCTTTTGGCCGCCCTTTATCTGCCTCCCTTGCAGGAACTTTTGAAAACGGTTCCTCTGGATTTTTTTGACTGGCAGCTGATTTTGGGCCTAGGTCTGATAAATATAATTTTAATTGAGGCGACCAAGCGTTTTTTTATTATCAAAGGAAAAAATGCAAAAATTTCTTAAAAATTATGTTTATCCAATAGCCACTTTGTCCGGCTCTATTATCGGCGTTGGGATTTTCTCTCTACCCTATATCGCCTCAAGGGTCGGGATCTGGGCTATGCTGGTTTATTTTTTGCTTTTGGGCGGCTTGGTTATTTTAATCCATTGCTTATTCGGGAAGGTGGCGCTGAAAACACCAGACAGGCTTCGGCTTCCTGGTTTTGCCAAGATATATCTAGGCGACTGGGGCAAGATAGCGGCCGCCGTTTCAATGGCCGTAGGATTTATCGGTGCCATACTGGCTTATCTTATTGTCGGCGGCGAATTTTTATCTAATCTGTTGTCGCCCGTTTTGGGCGGCGGCGATCTTTTTTGGACTTTGGTTTATTTTGCGGCCGGGGCTTTACTGATTTTTTTTGGTATCAAAGCTATAGCTAAAATTGAGTTCTGGGGATTGATTTTGTTTTTTGTTATTCTTTTTTTGATATTTTGGAAAGCTTTTCCCCAAATCAATTTGTCCAACTTTTTTGTTTCGGATTTCGGATTTAAAATTTCTGATTTTTTTCTCCCTTACGGCCCCATTCTTTTTTCTCTGTGGGGAGCCTCCCTGATTCCGGAGATTGAAGAAATGCTCGGTTCTCAAAAAAGTTTATTAAAAAAAATCATTCCAATTTCTATTTTAATCCCGATCTTGGTTTATTTATTTTTTATTTATTTGGTTTTGGGAATAACGGGAGACCAAACAACGGAATCCGCTCTGCCTGGCCTGAAAAATCATTTGGGAGGTTTTATTTTTAATCTGGGGCTTTTCTTTGGCGTTTTGACAACGTTTACTTCTTTTGCCATCTTGGGCCTTACCTTAAAAAAAACTCTGTGGTATGATTTTAAAATACCGAGAATTTTTGCCTGGGCGATTGCCTGCTTTTTGCCGCTTTTTCTTTTCTTGGCGGGATTCAAAAGCTTCATTTCGGTTATTTCGCTGGTCGGAGCGATAATGCTTGCCGTTGACGGAATTTTAATATTGCTGATGTACCAAAAAATCGGCGGCAAAAAAGCTTTAATCTGGCCGCTGTTCCTAGCGCTTTTTACCGGAATCGTTTACGAAATAATTAATACTCTTCAATAAATAATATGCTAGCGCTTCACGTTTTAATTTTTTTGGCCAGCTGCGTTCTGTTTTATTTTTGCGGAGGTTGGATCGTTAAGGGGCTGATAAGGATGTCCAAGGCTCTCGGCTGGCGGGAATTTGTCGTTGCCTTTTTCGTCATGGCATTTGCCGCTTCCTTGCCCAATCTTTTTGTCGGAATTTCAGCGGCTTTGCGCGGCATTCCACAGCTTTCTTTCGGCGACGTTGCCGGAAATAATTTGGTCGCTTTGACCGTTGCGGTGGCTTTGGCGGTTTTTTTCAGCAAAGGGGCGTTGCCGGCCGAAAGCCGGACGATTCAGACCACTTCTTTTTTTACAATGATAGCCGCCCTCTTGCCTCTGCTTTTGATTTTAGACGGCGCGCTTTCAAGAATTGACGGGGCTTTGCTGATCTGTTTTTTTGTTTTTTATCTTTTCTGGCTTTTTTCCAAAAAAGAAAGATTTACCAAGGCTTATAATAAGAGCGGGCCGCCAAACTTCGCCAGCTTGAAAGTCTTTTTAAAAGATTTGGGGTCGCTGGTTTTGGGAGTTTTTTTACTGATTGTCGCGGCGCAGGGAATTATTTCTTCCGCCCGTTTTTTTGCCGTGAATTTTGATATTCCGATTATCTTAATCGGGCTATTGATTACCGGCTTTGGAAGCGCTTTGCCCGAAGTTTATTTTGCCGTTATTTCGGCAAAAAAAGGCGAGAACTGGATGGTTTTAGGAAACTTAATGGGAGCGGTTATCGTGCCAAGCGCTTTGGTTTTAGGTATCGTGGCCTTGATTCAACCGATTGAAATTTTTGATTTTTCTTCATTTGCCATCGCGAGAGTTTTTCTTATGATTTCAGCTGTTTCTTTTTTCCTCTTTGTCCGCACTAGTCGAAAAATCTCCAAAAAAGAAGGTCTATTTTTGGTCGGCATTTATATCGCCTTTCTCGCCACCGAAATCTTGGCCAGGTAGTTGAATTTTAATAAAAACACGCTAAAATGACTTAATGGGCGATTTTATTTCTATTCTGACAATTTTGGCTGTCGCCGGCGGCGCGATATTATTTTTTTTGAACAGAAAATCAAAAACTGACGAAAAACAGTCGGAAACGATTTTGAATTTAGAGCGGAGGCTGACTGATTTGATGATGGGGCAGTCAAAAACAATGAACGAACAAATTTATTCTTTCACCAAAGAAACCACCCAGATTAAAGACAATTTAAAACAGATTGAGGAGGCGGTAAAAGACGTTTCTACTTTTCAAGACATCTTTAAATCCCCGAAATTAAGAGGTCAATGGGGCGAGGCCTCTTTGGAGCATATTTTATCTCAGCATTTTCCGCCAGAGCTTTTCAAAGTTCAATATCTTTTTTCTTCCGGCGAACAGGTTGACGCCGTTTTAAAATTGCCTAACGGCCGGGTTTTGCCGATTGATTCCAAGTTTCCCTCGGAAAACTTTGACAAAATGGTCAACGCGGCAGGGGAGACGGAAAAGATTTTTTTTCGCAAAAATTTCCTGGAAGACGTTAAAAACAGGATTCAGGAAATCAGTTCAAAATACCTTTTGCCGTCTGAAGGCACTACGGACTTTGCTTTAATGTATATTCCGGCCGAAGCCATTTACTATGAAATAATCAACAGTCTCGGCAGGGAAATGGATGTTGCCGCATTTGCTTGGGGGAAAAAAATTATTTTAACCTCGCCGAACACAATTTATTTAACCTTAAGAACAATTGAACATTGGTTTAAAGATACCCAAATTTCAAAACAAACGCAGGAGATCTTAAAGAAATTAGCCAAGGTTCACCAGGACGCCGCCAAGCTAATGGACGATTTTAGAAAGCTTGGGAGCCATTTGAAAAATGCCAGTTCGGCTTATGACGAATCGGATAATCGCCTGCGCTTACTTGACGAGAAGGTGGAAAAACTGGTAGAAATAGGAGAGACTAAAAAGTTGGACGAACCAGCCTAAATGCATGTTAGCTGTAATTAAAACAGGGGGAAAGCAATATCTTGTTTCTCCCGGACAAAAAATTAAAGTTGAAAAATTGGAAATTAAGGACGGAGAGGAAGTCGTTTTTGACGAAGTTTTGCTTTTGGAAAAAGACGATAAGTTGGAGATCGGATCTCCATTTATTAAAGGAGTTAAAGTAACGGGAAAAGTGATAGGGCAGGGAAAAGCCAAAAAAGTGATTATCTTTAAATATAAAGCCAAAAAACGCTATCACGTCAAAAAAGGCCACCGCCAGAAATTCACCGAAGTGGAGATTTTATCTTCTGCCATCTAAAGCGGAAGATAAAGTTTCTTCGTCGGCGTATTCTAGCTCGCCGCCGACTGGCAATCCTCTTCCCAAGCGGGAGGTTTTTTTATTTAAGGACTTCAAAGTGCGTTCCAAATATAGGGCTGTAGCTTCGCCCTCGGTAGTGGAACTAAAGGCTAAAATAATTTCTTGAATTTCAGAACGGTTTTTAATTCTTTCTTCCAACTCTTTTATCCTTAATTTTTCAATATCGTCTCTGCGTAATTTAGAAACCTGGCCGCCTAAAATAAAATAAAAACCGTTATATTTTTTGATTCTTTCTATGGCCTCCAAGTCAATTTCGCTGCTGACAACGCAAAGCAGGGATTTATTCCGCCTCGAATCGGCGCAGACGGCACATAATTCGTTCTCCGTTTCAAAAGAATTGAAGCAGTCTGGGCAAACTTTGACTTTATTGCGCAGGGCGGCAACGGAATTTAAAAGATTTTCAATTTCTTCTTTTTTTAGTCCTTTTAAGTAAAAAACAAAACGGCTGGCTGTTCTGGGCCCAACCGTCGGAAACTTAGAGAATAAATCAATAAGTTTTTGAATAGAGGGGGAGTACACTTAATTAGAAATTAGGAATTAGTCATTTTCAGTATAGCCTTTTTCTAGGTTTTTGAAAGTGACGGTTTGTTCGTCAAAATAAATTTCCACTTTGCCAACCGGGCCGTTTCTGTGCTTGGCAATAATAATGTCAGCGATGCCTTTTCTGGAGGTATCATCTCTATAGCGGTCCTCGCGGTAAATAAACATAACGACGTCTGCGTCCTGTTCTATTGATCCCGATTGGCGCAGGTCGGCTAGGCGCGGTATCTGGGGGACTCTTTGCTCAACAGCCCTAGACAGCTGGGAAATGACTAAAACCGGCACATTAAGTTCGCGGGCCAGGGCTTTTAAAGCGCGGGAATTTTCCGTAACTTGCTGGACCGGAGAAGCGTTGAGGTTTATAGGCTCCATCAACTGAAGATAATCAATTATTACCAGTCCCAAACCCTTTTCGGCCTGCAGCCGCCGGCACATTGCTTTCATTTGCAAAGCCGTAGGGGATGGCGCGTCGTCAATATAAATCGGAGCTTCAGCTAGGGTTCCCATAGCTCGCTGGATTTTCGTGAAATCGTTTTCATCGCCTTCGGAAGAAAGCCGGCCGGTTCTCAATTTCCATAAATCCACTCCAGCCACGCTTGATATTAATCTGTCCACTATTTGATCTTTTGCCATTTCCAGGGAAAAAATGCCAACCGGCACATTTTGGCTTGTGGCGATATTAGTGGCGATATTAACGGCAAATCCGGATTTTCCGAGAGATGGCCTGGCGGCCAAAATAATCAGGTCGGACTTTTGCAGTCCGGCGAGTATATTATCCAAACCGCTAAAGCCGGTGGCTAAACCGCGCAATCCGGTTTCGTGACGCGAAAGCTTTTCAATTCTTTCAAAAGCCTCTTCTAGAGTGTCTTTTACCGGCACGAAATTTTGGCCCAGTGATTTTTGAGCAACGCTGAAAATCCGTTTTTCCGCCCGATCAATCAAGACATTGATATCTTCAGTCTCATCGTATCCCAAACTCTCTATTTCACGCGAAGAGGAAATAAGGTCTCTTAAAGTTTTTTTCCTCTGAACAATTTTGGCGTAGTTTGAAATATGGGCGGCTGTCGGGATTAAGTTTACCAGTTCGGTCAAATAGCCGTTGCCGCCTATTTCTTCCAGTTCGCCCTTCTCTTTAAGGCGGTTGGAAACAGTTAAAAAATCAATTGGTTCGCCCCTTTCCATCAGCTCTCGACAAGCCTGATAAATTTCTTGATGGGATTTTCTGTAAAAATCTTCCGGAGCAAGGAAATCCGCCACTTTGAATATAGAGCTTTTATCCAGCAATAAAGAGCCGAGCAGGCTTTGTTCGGCTTCAATTGCCTGGGGAGGCAGTTTTTCTGGCAGTTCGTTTGGCATAATTCTATTCTAGGTTTAGCACAACTTAAAATCGCTGGCAACTTTAAACTTTTTTAATCTCTGGACCTTCTTTCGTATCCTCTATCAGATAGCCCAGCTTTTTTATTTCCTCTCTTATCTCATCGGACTTCTGCCAGAGGCCCTGTTCCCGGTATTTCTGGCGTTGCTCGGCTAAGCCGAGCAACTCTGCCGGGATTTTTTCTTTTTTAATTTTTACCAAATCCAGCCCTAAAACCTTATCAAAGTCAGATAATAGCTTTTTTTTATCTTTCGCCGCCATTTTTTTATTTTTGACGACCGACCACAGTAAGACTAAGGCTCGAGGCGCGTTCAAATCATCGTTAATAAAATTCAAAAATTCTTCCCGGTAATTTGATAGAGAATTGTTTTTGACCGTTTTATTTTTGACCCTTGAATTTATTTTAATTACTTTCTGACGCAAATTATCCAGAGAGTTTTGGGCGCCTTTTAGCGCTGACCACGAAAAATTTAATTTTGACCGGTAGCGGCTGGTCAAACATAAATAGCGATAGGCGAGAGGATCAAAACCTCTTTCAACTATGTCTTTAACTAAAATAATGTTTCCCTCTGACTTGCCCATGCGCCCGGCTTTCAGCCTTAAAAATTCGCCGTGGAGCCAGAAGCGCGCTAAATCTTTGTCAAAAGCGGCTTCTGACTGGGCGAGCTCGTTGGTATGATGGATCGGAATGTGGTCAATTCCGCCGCAATGAATGTCAAAAGGCACTCCTAAATTTTTTTCCGACATAGCAACGCACTCGGTATGCCAGCCGGGAAAACCCTTGCCCCAGGGCGAATCCCATTCCATCTGTCTTTTGACGCCCGGCGGCGTTAATTTCCATAAAGCGAAATCAGTTGGATTTTTTTTGTCTGGCGCCATTTCAATCCTTCTGTGCGGCTCGGGATTGCCTTGTCTTTTTTTAGCGCCTGTCAATTTGCCGTAATCTTTCAGCTTTAAAGTATCAAAATAGATTCCATCGGCAATTTGGTAGGCAAAACCCTTGCTCTCTAAGGTTTTGATTAAGTCAATTTGCTCTTTGATATAGTCGGTCGCTTTGGTCCAGAGAGTAGGGGGCTTAATATTTAATTTTTTTAAATCTTTTTTGAAGGCGTCGGCGTAAAATTCGGCGATTTCCCAAGCTGTTTTGCCTTCTCTTCTGGCGCCTTTCTCAATCTTATCTTCGCCAGTGTCGGCGTCAGACGTTAAATGGCCGACATCAGTGATATTCATCACGTGCTTAACCTGGTAATGATTATATTCCAAAACACGCTTCAGAATATCTTCAAATATATAAGTTCGTAAGTTCCCGATATGGGCAAACCAGTAGACAGTTGGCCCGCAAGCATAAAGGCCGACCCGTTTGCCACTTAAGGGCTTAAAAACTTCCTTTTTCCGCGATAGGGTATTGTAGAGTTTAAGCATATTATTAGATGATTATAATACGCTTGACTATTTTTATCAATTTTGTCAGCTTTAAAATCTATGTCTTCATAGTGCGGCAATGGGCGGCTTCATAGTCGCCCTGTTTTTTTTGGCTAGTTTTGTTAAAATGAATAGGCGATGAGATAAATCTCATCTTCATCTGCGTTTTTAATAAATTAAAAACTTGATTTACGACTTATTGGCTTTTTTAAGCGCTTGGATTGTTAATTTTATTTCCGGCGCCGGGTATCTGGGAATTTTTGTTTTAATGGCTTTGGAAAGCGCCTGTATTCCTGTTCCTTCAGAGATTATTATGCCATTTTCCGGCTTTTTAGTCTGGGAAGAAACGCTTGCCTGGTGGCCGGTGATACTCTGGGGGACAATCGGCAATCTCGTCGGTTCTATCGCCGCTTATTTTATCGGCAGGTACGGCGGCAGGGCGCTGGTTTTAAAATATGGAAAATACGTTTTATTGTCTTCAGACGACGTAGAAAAAGCGGAAAGGTGGTTTAATAAATACGGGTCAGCCAGCATATTTTTTTCCAGATTATTGCCCGTGGTCAGAACGTTTATTTCTCTGCCAGCCGGAATTGCGCGGATGCCGCTATGGAAATTTTCCCTTTACACTTTTTTGGGATCTTTGCCATGGGCGATAGTTTTGACCTACGCTGGCTTAATCGCCGGCGAAAACTGGAAAGAGCTTGAGATTTATTTTAAAAAGTTTGACTGGGCGATTATTATTATAATCGTTATGGCCATTGGTTGGTGGCTATATAATAAATATAAAATGCAAAAATCAAGATGAAAAATGTTTTGTTAATTCGACAGGCGATAAAATTTATTTTAGTCGGCGGCTTGAATACTCTTATTGACCTCGGGGTTTTGAATTTGCTTATTTTTATGACAGGGATCGCGTCTGGCTCTGGGTATTCTGTTTTCAAGGGGATTTCTTTTATTGCCGCGGTGGTAAACTCATATTTCTTGAATAAATTTTGGACATTCTCCGCCTCCGCACGAGGCTACGGTGGACAAGAAAAGCTGAAAGAATTTAGTCAGTTCTTTTTTGTCAGCCTAATTGGTTTTGGAATTAACGTTGGAGCAGCTTCCTTAGTCGTAAATGTAATTGGCAATCCTTTTCTGCTTTCTGGAATTTCCGACAAGCTTTGGGCAAACGCCGGCGCCATTATTGCCACTTTTTGCGGGATGACCTGGAACTTCATCGGCTATAAATTCATCGTTTTTAAAAAATAAATGTCCTTAGTTTTCTATCGCAAATACCGGCCGCAGACTTTTGCTGAAGTTATCGGCCAGGAGCACGTGGTTAAAACTTTAACCAACGCCATTGCGGCCGGTTTGGTTTCCCATGCCTATTTATTCTGCGGGCCGCGGGGTTCCGGTAAAACGACCTTAGCCCGGCTTTTAGCCAAAGCGGTTAATTGTCAGAATCGCAAAAGTGGCGAAACCGAACCCTGTAATACGTGCTCTTCGTGTAAAGAAATTATGGAAGGCAGATCTCTGGATCTGATTGAAATTGACGCCGCCTCCCACAGGGGGATTGACGATATCCGGGAATTGCGCGAGGGCATCAAGTTTGTCCCCCTGAAATCAAAATACAAAGTTTTTATTTTGGACGAAGCTCATCAGCTTTCCAAAGACGCGGTTAACGCTTTATTAAAAACTCTGGAAGAGCCGCCTTCGCACGCCATTTTTGTTTTGGCGACTACGGAAATCCATAAAATGCTGCCAACGATTATTTCCCGCTGTCAGCACTTTGATTTCAGGAAGCTAACGACGCCGGAAATCGTCAAAAAATTGGAAATAATCTGCGCCAAAGAAGGTGGAGTAAGGATGGAAAAAGCGGCCCTAGAACTTATTGCCCTAAATTCGGGCGGAGCGATTCGCGACGCCGAGAGCTTGTTGGATCAAGCGCTAACTTTTGCCAGTGAAGGCGCAAAAGAGTTGAAAGCGCAGGATATTAAAGAAATTTTAGGACTGGTGGAAACGGAATTAGTCAGCCAATTTTGCGATTTTCTCTGCAGAAAAACAGCTAAAGGAGCGATAAATTTTTTGAATGATTTGGCTGATAGGGGAATGGATTTATCGGAATTTAACAAAGCTCTGGTTAATTATTTAAGACAGATTTTAATTTTAAAAATCACGGGGCTGGAAGCCGCCGGCCCGATTATCACCGGCCTGACCAAAGAGGAGTTTGAAAAACTCCGGCAGCAGACAGATATTTTCAATGAGCTGGAAATCCAAAACCTCTTGAATCTTTTTATTGAGGCCGGAAACAAAATGAAATATTCGCCCATAATCCAACTGCCCTTGGAGCTGGCGACTGTTGAATTTTGCGGAATTGTATAATAAAATAACAAATTATATGAATTACATAACTTTTATTGGCTTGGCGGCTGGTTTTTTAACCACCTTTTCCTTCTCGGCGCAGATTATTAAAACCTGGAAGACTAAAGAAACCAAGGATTTATCCTTAATCACTTTTTCCCTGCAATTAATAGCCGTGATTTTATGGACGTCTTACGGCCTCATTCTTAGGGAGCTGCCATTAATTCTGTGGAACACTCTGACTGCGATTCTAGTTTTGATGATAGTTATTTTTAAATTAAAATATAAATAAAATTATGGCATTAAAAGAATTAATAGGGTACGCGGCGTCAATCTTGGGCTTGCTGGCTTTTTTGCCCCAAGCGATAAAGATCTGGAGAACAAAAGAGACTAAAGATATTTCTTTAGGAATGTATATTATGTTTTGGCTGGGCGTTGCCCTGTGGCTCGCTTATGGAATTTTCCTGAAAAGCTTTCCGATAATCCTTGTTAATGCGGTGGTTTTGGCTCTTGCCTCTGTCATAATGATTCTTAAGATTAAATATAAATAAAAAAACATTGCGAGGTCGCTTTGCGAGGTCGTCTAATGGTAGGACATCACCCTTTGGAGGTGGTTATCTAGGTTCGAATCCTAGCCTCGCAGCCAACACATTACACGCCGAGTGACCGAGACGCCTCAATTTAAGTCGTGGCGAGGGATCTTTTATCGAAGCTTGTTTTATGGTATTCTCAAAAGATTAAATTCATATGAATAATCAGGAGGTCATTTTGAGATTTAGCG
>JAZDGI010000014.1:0-17287 GCA_043807085.1 bacterium
ATATAATCTCTAACCAGCCAATCCAATAATTTTTCCTGCCGCTGGGTAATCTCCATACCTGATTATTATATCAAACCCAAATTAGCAGTCAAGTCCCCCGACTGCTAATAAATACAAAAGCGGCTGAGAGAGTGGGTTCATCTCAACCGCTTTTTTCATAAACAGTTATCTCTTCAAATATACTACGTAGGTATCGTACCTTGGCTCATTCCCCTTCCCCGCCCCAAGAGCATAGGCCTCCCAAAAAGGCTTTTTTGTGAACTCGACGAAACTATCAATTTGTTCGTCGCCGCCAGTCATTCTTAGATCCTCCTGGTCTTTGAATGCTTGATGCATCCTGGTCGCTAATACCTTCAGGGCTTGATCCACAACTCTTCTCTGCCAAGGCATATTAAGCGAGACCTCCCCTTCAGGAGAAAGTCGAGGTTTAAAGCCGAAAATGGCTTCGAATTGGGCGATCGTCGCTTTCCTCTCGGCCACGGCTTTTCTCGCTACCAGTTGCTTCTTTCCACGGGCAAAGATAAAATTTATGGGCCAAGTAACATAGTAGATCCAATCCCGCTGCCCGTTTGCAACCTCAATAACAACTTCAACCCTCCAACGCTTGTCCAAAACAAATATAGTCGCACTAACAAACAAAAGTATCGCCATCGTTACCCCAACCGCTTCTAAAATCCTTAAAAAAGTTTCCATTGAATTCCCTTTTGTCAAGCCGAAAGACAATCTGGCAGAATTTCAACGATCGTTGATTTTTTGCCAAATTTCAAAAAACAAAAAACCCGCTCTTATTGAGTCGGGCTTGGGGAGGAAAGATTTTCATCTTCCCTCCCCCTAAGTACTATGCCGCCACCTTTTGCGGGATTTTAATAAGGTGGAGGTCGGGAGAAAGAATACCTACCGGAATGAAACTCACTCCGGTGTACTCCAAGACTCTCCTGATCGCGTTCTCTTGGGGCAACAACAGGTGGCCGCGCACCTCAGACCAGTTCGGCTGTTTGCCGAACCACCTCTTTTCTATCTTTATTTAAATCTGTTAAACTATAATAATGTTTACTAACAAACTTACTAACGCAATCGCCGCTGGTCTTTTGGTTTTTGTCGGAATTATCACTTTCTTCAGTATGAAAGGCGACTCTTTGACTATGGACGAACTAGCCCATTTACCGGCCGGCTATTCTTATTTGACGCAAAAAGATATGCGGCTGAATCCCGAACATCCGCCCCTGATCAAAGATCTAGCCGCTTTACCCCTGCTTTTTATTAAAAACATTAACTTCCCCGCTGATATTAAATCATGGCAAGAAGATGTTAACGGGCAATGGGATTTTGGCAGAGAGCTTCTTTTTCGCAGCGGAAATCCGACCGCCAAAATGATATTTTGGGGCCGGATCCCGATGATTCTATTGCTTTTGCTTCTAGGCTTTTATATTTTAAAATTTACCAGACATTTCTTTGGCAACAAAGCCGGACTATTGGCGCTTTTCCTGTTTTCTTTCTCGCCTACTCTTTTAGCTCACGGCCGATTGGTTACCACCGACGTGGCCGCGGCTTTTGGCGCGATTTTTGCAATTTATTATTTTCTAAAAGCTTTGGCTGCCCCGACAAAGAAAAATATCATATTTACGGGTCTGGCCATTGGCGTAGCCGAACTTTTGAAATTCTCTTTGATTCTTTTATTTCCATTGTTCGGATTTTTAGCTTTAATCTGGTGGCTGATTAAATCCGGGAATTTAAAACAAGTTTTAAAAATTACCGCCTTTACTTTTATTATCAGCCTGGTTTTAATCGGAGTGGTTTATCAATATCATATTTGGAATTATCCCAAAGAAAGGCAAATCAACGATATTCAATCAGCTCTCGGCAGCCATTTCTCGGCGAAGCTGCTTACGCCAATGGCTGGCAATCCCATATTGCGGCCCTACAGCCAATACGGCTTAGGATTGGCAATGATTATGCAGCGAGCCGTTGGCGGCAATACCACCTATTTTCTCGGAGAAATATCCCGCGAAGGATGGAAAACTTATTTCCCGATTGTTTATTTGATAAAAGAACCTCTGGCTTTTCATATTTTAACTTTGCTTGCCTTGATTTTTGCCGTTTGGCAATTCAAAAGATTCCGCCTAAGGCAACATTTTACCATTTTTGCCATGCTTTCTTTCGTCGCCCTTTATTGGCTGACAAGTTTAAACAGCAATCTTAATATCGGCGTGCGCCATCTTTTGCCTGTTTTTCCATTTACTATTATTTTGGTTAGCGCAGCAACGATAAGCTGGCTAAAACCGCCTTTCTTAAAAACAAAATATAGCCTTTTGGGCATATTGATTTTCTGGCAAATAATATCCGTCATCTCTGTCTATCCGTCATTTCTCGCTTACTTTAATGAGTTGGCTGGCGGTCCCAAAAACGGCTATAAATACGTTGCTGATTCAAATTTGGATTGGGGCCAGGATTTAAAAAGATTAACTCAATGGGTAGATAAAAATAAAATTGATAAGATTTATGTTGATTATTTTGGCGGCGCCGACCCCGGGTATTATCTCAAAGAAAAATTCGCTCCGTGGCGGGGCGATAGAAATTCATCAGAACTTCCGCCTGGAAGTTATCTGGCAATTTCAGCCACTTTCTTGCAGGGCGGCAGAGGTATTCCCGCGCCAGGTTTTAACCAATCAACCGGTTCTTATCTCTGGCTGAATGAATATCAGCCCATTACCACCATCGGCCAGTCCATCTTCGTTTACTACATTGACTAATCAACGGTACTTATAGGGGGCGAGGTTGCCGAAGCGCAAATCAATATACCCTAAATTTTTTCGCTTCGCTTGGGGAATTTCGCTTTCTAAAAGCGCGGCTAATTTAGCCGTTTGCCAATCAAGGTCTTTTTGCGGATCAAAATAAATTTCCCATCCCTCGTTTATTTTAACATTCAGCCGATCGCCAGCCGCCAGAAAAACCTCTTTGGGAAAAATTTTGATGCTTTCTTTTAGCTGGGACTCTATCTTTAGAATTGATTCCAACAAGTCCCCGGATATAATTTTATCTCCCAAATTAGGCATTTGATCTAAAACGATTCCGCTGATTTTTAAATATTCTCCTTCTGACATATCTTTCTCTTTGAAGACTACTCCTTCTTTGTCCAAGAAAAATTCGCGGCCGGCAAATTCAAAAAAAGCCGTGGCTTTCCGCTCTTTTATCGCGACTTCGGCAGTCGCAGGAAAAACTCGGCGAATATTTATTTCCGCAATCAGCGGGAAAACTTCCAAAACATCTTTTTCCATTTTTCGGGAATTTAAAAGAAAAAGGCTTCTGGTAGGAAAAAACAAAACTCTCTTGTCGATTTGCCGCGAGATTATGTTTTTGAGATCGCTTATTTTAATTTCCTCGCCGCCGGAAATTTTTATTTCTTTAACCTGAAAAAGAGAAGAAAAAATAAGAAAGTAGAAAATTTCTCCGCTTAGAATCAAAATCAAAATCCCCCGCCAAAAAATCCGGCTGCGTAAAATTGGCTTCTTTTTCTTTTTAACTCTATATGGCTTTCGCCATTGACTTTTTCTCATAAGAAAATTATTATTTAAATTAAGGAGGTGCTCGTAGAGAGACTGCAAGAAACGGAAGTCACCAAGAAGGAGGGCCAGGTAATGTATAGATTAAAATGGTTATTTCGAAAAGCTATTCCCGTTGTTCTGTTCTTGATAACCATGACCATATTCTTCGGCACACCCGTCCAAGTTTTACCGCAACAAGGCTATGATAGCAACTTTATATTCTTATATTCCGCGATGACGTATGTAGCAATGGGGGTTGGACTGATGTCGACTTATTATTTCCCCAGAAAAAAGACTAACCATCCCATTTTAATTACTTGGGTATTCACGGTATTCTGTTGGCCATATACTGTATTCCGTTCTTTCATGGAGGGCTTATAACCCTCTTTTTGTTTTCCGCAATTTTTCAAAAAGATAAGTCAGCCAGTATTTCTTAGATAAAGGATAATCTTGGGTTTTGACATATTCATAAGCTTGACCGCCAAAACCCATCTTGAATAAAGTCGGGCCAGCCCAAGGGTGCTTGGGATTTTTTACCGGATCAACGTACCCCCAAAAATCGTATAATTTGCATCCTCTTTTTTTTGCCTCTTTTATCGCCTCCCATTGCAATAAATAAGGGGCAGATAATTTTGAGTATTTGGCTAGTGAAGCCGCCTGGTGGTAAAAACCGATCCCTGACCAAAAAATCACCAAAGCGCCCGCGGCCACTTCGCCCTTATATTTCCCGAATAACCATAATGCTTGGCCGTCTTTTGTGAAAACCTCAAATTCTTTTTTTATATATTCAGAAGAAAAGGGCGTAAATTCTTGCCTTTTTGCCACTTCTTTATTAAGCTTTTGGTAAATTTCTATCCCAGCCAAGTCCGCGCTCTTTTCAATCGTAATATCCGGGTTTTTCTGCGCCTGGCGAATCAAATAACGAGTGGTTTTGCGCATCTTTTTTAAGAGCTCTTCCTCCGAAGAAGTAATATCCAGCTTCCAAGTCGCTTCGTAAGCATTGGCATGCATCGGCGCCTCTCTAAACCCAAGTTTTTTAAATATTTTTATATTTTCCTCATTTCTCTCTACCAACGGCGCCATTCTAATAAAATCACATCTTTCTTCTTTGCCAATTTTCTTTAATTCGTTTAATAATACATCTGAAATTCCGACGTTATGCTGAACCAATAAAAAAGTCCCTCTTCTTGCCACAACTTTAACCGCCAAAGCAACGGATAACATTTCTCCGTTATTATAAATTCCAAAACGCCAGATTTTATTTCCCTCCTTTTGCCAAAACTCACCCCAATTCCACGACTGCAAAAAAGTTTTTTCCCCACAACGCAGTAAAAAATTCTCCCATTCTTCTTTATTTTTTATTTCTCTAATCTCCATATTTTCTTAAGAAATCCACGATTTTTTGCGCCTCTCTTTTCGAAATGTTTATGTGCGTTGGCAGGTTTAGGGTTTCTTTAGCTAATTTTTCGGCTTTGGGGCAAAAGCCTAATTTATATCCCATGTTTTCCGAAGATAAACGAAGATTTTTCCCATATTTAATTTTCTCCAATTTACTATAATCGGGCGCTATTGGTGTTGTATACCAATCCCCTATTAACAAATTATTCTTCCACGCCTTTTTGATTATTTCATGCGCTTTCGGATGTTTTATGGTAAATCTTAAATAAACATTCCCCTCGTCTAATTGGCCGCCTAAATTTTCAGCGTAAAATTTAGCTATTTCTTTCCGGTGCTGATTAAATCTTTCTAATTTCTTAAATTGGCTTAAGGCCAAGATGGCCAAAGCTTCCGGCATTCTTTTGGGAAAATAAGCAGGCCTTAATCCTCTTTTCTCTTTCCAACACACTGCTTTTGAGAGTATATTAAGTTCCTGAAACAAAACAAAAAGATATTTTCCAAAATATTTATAGGTAGGTATAATCAGCCAGGTCATCAAAACCGGATGCAACAACTGCTGAAAAATCCAGCAAATTGAGGGGAATCCGATTCCACTCAAATAGGCATTTAATTTTTGAGCTAATCCGTCGTCATTAGTTACGACCATTCCGCCATAAACCGAAGAAATAACTTTATCTCTGGAAAAACTGAAAAAAGCGATTTTACCAAACGTACCCACTTTTTTCCCTTTATAAATAGCGCCTAAAGAATGGGCGCAATCTTCAATCAAAATCAAATTGTTCTGCCGGCAAATTTCCAAAATTTCATCCATTTCGGCTGGCTTACCAAAAGTATGCTGAACAATCACCGCCCTACTTCTTGGTCCAATTTTCCGCTTCAAATCATCAATATCAATATTAAAAGTTCTCTCATACGCATCAACAAAAACCGGTTTCAACCCCGACCATAAAACCGGATTTGGCACGGCATTGCAAGTAAACGCTTGAAGTAAAACTTCATCGCCTTTTTGCAAGCCGAGTGAATCTAAAATCACCATTAAAGACGACCTCCCACTATTAAACGCAAGGGCATATTTTACCCCCAAATATTTTTTAAACTCCACCTCAATATCACGAGAACCGTTCTCGTAGTGTTTCCATTTCCACGGCTGGAAAAGTAATTTCAAAGCCAAAAACACATCGTCTTTTTCCGTATTCGGCGACAAAGATATAGATATTGGCTTCAAAAAATTCATATCAACAATTGTTTAATCAGTAAGTTCGGCACATGGCTTTCTAGAAGTACTACGTCGCCTGGTTGCGTAGCGCTTTTTATTTTATCAAATATATCTTGCGGATCTTCGAGAAGTCGGACTTCCATCGATCGAAGTCCGACTTCGGCGGCTTCTTTGATTTCTTTAAATCTATCTCCTGTCGTGATTATCGCCAAGTCGCAGACCTCGGCTATTTTGGCGCCGATTCGACGATGAACTTCTTTTGACGCCTTCCCCAGCTCAATTAAACAAGGCATCACGATTACTTTCTTGCCGGGTAAAATTTTCAAATACTCCAAATGGGCAATCACACCCGTAGGATTAGCCGAATAAGTAGAATCAATAATATTCAAGCCATTCATACCTCTTTTTGCTTGCAGCCAATTTGATTGAGGTTTGGCCTCAACCATTGCTCCTAGCTCTCTAGCGACGGCTAAAGCGCCTAAAATATTTTCTTCGCCAAAAAAAGTTGCAGCTTCACCATAAAGAAACTTTTTAATCACAGCTTTATTATATAATTCTACGCAATATTTATTCTTGGCATTAAAGAAAGCGACGCCATCTTCTGGCAGGCTCCCTATTAGCTCATATTTCGCCTTAATTATATTTTCCTGCGAGCCGAATGTCGCCATATGCTGTTCGTTAATGCCGGTTAAAATGCCGATTTTGGGTTTAGCTATATCGCAAAGCAATTTTATTCCTCCTTGATTATAAGCCCCCATTTCGCAAATAAAAATTTCGTGCTCCGGTTTTAAGTCATTCAAAATACAACGGGCTATGCCAACTTCGGAATTTTGATGTTCTTTTGTTTTTAAAACTTTTTCTTGGCCGAATTTTTCCGCCAAAATAGCGTATAAAAATTCTTTGGTTGAAGTTTTACCATAAGAACCGGTAATACCGATAACCAAAAGGTTTTTGAAGCTCTCCCTTTTAAATTTCGCTTTTTTTAAAAATCCCTTTCGCCAGATAACGGTTGGCAATTGAAAAATTAAAGGAACTAAAATAATTAAAAGAAAAATGGCATAATAAAGCCCCTCAAAGAGCATTAGAATTGCCAAGAAAACGGCGGCAAATAAAATCGTTAAAATTTTTTTAGTGAATTTCGGATACTTAAACCACCATATGCTGGCAATGATTTTCCTAAAAGCCCTGGCCTCAAAATGAGCCAAAAAACGGCCTAAATGATATTCCATCAACTGCCAAAGCCAAAGCCAAAAGAGCAAAAGTTTTAAAAAAATTAAAAAACTAAAAATCGCGATAATTATATTCATTTATCAGGTTTTAATAAATTCAATAATTTTTTGCGCTAAAACTTCCGGAACTTCAAAATTAATCCTGTGTCCTATATTATCTAAAATTTCCAATTTTGATCCAGGTATCGCTTTATTGATCAAATAGGCGTCGGCAACAGGAGTTTCTTTATCGTTTTTACCCCAAATGATTAAGGTCTCAACGCTAATTTTAGACAAATACGGCTTTAGATTTTCGCTAATCGTTTTTTTCATTGTCTCCCGCATTATTCCTCCAGCTAGCATATAATCCCTGGCGCCTGCCAATTTATAAATTATTCTTTTAAATAATCTCTGGCGAAAAAATAACTTACCCGCTTTTGCTAAAACAAAAAATGCGAAATTCTTTAATGATTTTCTTCTGGTTATGCCAGCCGCCGACATTAAAATAAGCCCCGTAAGTTTTTCAGGATATTTTACGGCGAATTTTATGGCGATTCTTCCGCCAAAAGAATGTCCTAGCAAAAAAAATGGGCCAAGATTATTTTTTTCGGCAAAATCTTTGACCCATTTTGCATAATCGTCAATTGCCCAGGGATTTTTAGGCCAGGGATTGCGGCCGAATCCAGGCAAATCCGGAACTAAAACTTTCACGCCCTTTGCCTCAAGAATTTCTTTAATTTTTAGCCAAGAAATTGAACCCCTTCCCCAGCCGTGCAAAACCAAAAGAGTTCTCATTTTGAAGGAATTTTTTTAAACCCGCAATATTTTTGCAAGACTTCGGGCACTTTTATTGAACCGTCCTTTTGCTGATAGTTTTCCAAAATCGCAATTAAAATCCGCGGACTAGCAATAACGGTATTATTCAAAGCATAAGTAAATTTTATTTCGCCCTTACTGTCGCGATAGCGGATATTCAATCTCCTCGTCTGCCAATCTGTCATATTAGAATCAGAATGCGTTTCACCGTAATCACCGCGGGATGGCATCCAAGTTTCAATATCATACATTTTATATTTTCCAACACCCATATCGCCACTGGAATTAATTACCACCCGGTGAGGCAGCTTTAAGTCTTTCAATATCTCCCGCGCAATCTCTAGCATTTCCTCATGCCATTTTTCCGCTTCAGTTAAATCGGCCCTGCAAATCACCACTTGCTCAACCTTCATAAATTCATGAACGCGATATAATCCTCTGGTATCCTTGCCATAACTCCCGATTTCCGATCTATAACATTGAGATATACCACAAACTTTAATCGGTAATTCCTTTTCGTCTAAAATTTTATCCGCGTAATAGGCCATCAAAGATGGCTCAGCGGTACCAGCTATAAAAAGCGGCTCTTTTACCGTTTCTCCGCTTTCAAGCTTTCCCGGATTTCCTATTTGGAATATTTCTTCCCTACCGGCCGGAAAATGTCCGCTACCAATTAAAGCAAATTCGCGAATGAGCGTGGGAGGCACAAACAGCTCGAATTTTCTTTCCCTCATTTCGTTTATGGTGTGCCATATCAAGGCCAAATGCAAAAATACAGCCTCATTTTTAAGGTAATAACCTCTAAATCCTCCGATTTTTGCGCCAATTTCGGTATCAAAAAGGTTTAGCTCTTTTCCTAATTGGATATGGTCTTTAATTTTAAAATCAAATTTCGGGATATTTCCCCATTTATCAATTTCTTTATTCGATCTTGAATCGGGACCAACCGGCACGTCTTTGGAAATAATATTTGGAACCCACAACATTAATTCCCGAAATTCTTCGTCTATATTTTTAAAGTCGCTTGCCACTCTGTCTGAGTTGCTATCTAACTCGCGCATCTTTAGAATAATCACGTCTTTTTCTCTCTGGTTTTTGGCTTTTTTTATTTCTTCATTGGCTTTATTTTTTTGCGCCTTCATATCTTCTATCGCCTGAAGTAATCCGCGTCTTTTCTTATCCACTTCCAAAAGCCGGTCAATATCAATCTTCACCCGCTTTTTTTCACAGGCGTCTTTAACAATTTCCGGATTTTGCCTAATAAACTTAATGTCTAGCATAATAATTTATTATAGCCCGAATCGCTTTTTTGGTCAAAAGGAAAGGCGCTATCTTACACCAACAGATAGCGCCCTCAGCTCCCTTGGGTATCAAGGATTTACGCTATTTTACTTACAACAACCTGTTCTCCAAGCCGTACGGCTACTCTCACGAGGTGGATGCCAGACTTTATCAGTAAATAATATACTGAACCTATATCCACCTTTCTGCCGATAGCTTTAGTGAACTCTTCGGCTATCTGCCACAGTCTCTTCTTGGGATACCTGGCCCGAAGAATCTCCACAATTGGTTGCCGATAATGTGCCTCTAAAGTGTCTTGTAAAGTTACACGAAGCACCGTCGCTCCTTTCTCCTTATTTCCAAGAGAGCTAAACTAAAGTGATATTATGACATTTCTCACCGTTTGTCAATCTTTGAGGAATGGTATTTTTTAGGCTGATATGATTTTAAACGATAAATTTTGGTTGGGAGATTTATTTTTTTTAATTCTTTTGGCAAATCTCTGGTAAAAACTTTTTGGTCGTAGCCCAGGCAAATAGCATCGGGTTTTATTTTTTTAATTATGGCGTAGGGATTTTTTAAATTGCCTAAAATGGCACGGTTGACTAATTTTTGATTTCTAACAATCTTCAACCGCTCTTTCTCGTTTCTCAAGGGAAAATGATTTTTAACTTTCTTGACGGTTTTGTCGCGGGCGACGACCGCAATTAAATAATCGCCGTATTTTCTGACTTGTTTAAAAAAATCAAGATGGCCTAAATGCAGACCATCAAACGTCCCAAACGCCATTACCTTTTTCATGTTATCTATAAAGTTTCGGATTTTAGCTAACAGAGCCTTTTGGTTTCATTAACGGGAAAATCTGGCACTCCCTAACCGGTTTATCCATTAGAAAACTAAATAAACGCTCGCTAAAGCCGTGGCCGCAAGCTGGCGGCATACCACACTCTAAAGCCTCAATAAATTCATAATCAGCCATTTGAGCCTCTTTGTCCCCCTTATCCCTCAAAGCCTGCTGCTTTTCAAATCTTTCCCTTTGGTCAATCGGATCGTTTAATTCGCTGTAGCCCTGCCCCATTTCAGACCCAGCGATAAGAAAATGGAATCTCTCTGTTATTTCCGGATTATCCGGAGAAGATTTTGACACAGGTGAAGTAATTTTCGGCTCATTAATGACAATTGCCGGTCCGCCAATTTTTTTCCGGCAATATTTCCACAATGCGTCAATTAATTTTCCTTTATTTTTTCCCTCAAATTCAACTTTCAGCTCTTTTAGCTTTTGAATCATATTCTCTTCTCCGGCCTCCCAAATATTTATGCCAGCCTGCTTTTCGATTTCTTTTGTGTAATCAATCAACGGCCAATTCTTCCCCAAATCAACATCAAATCCTCTAATTTTGAATTTTAATGTCCCAAAAGTTTTTTTTGCCACATAACGATAACATTCCTGCAGAAATTTATACATATCCTCGTAATCGCCGTAAGCCCAGTAAGCTTCGCATTGAGTATAATCCTGCAAATGTTCCGAAGACATGCCTTCGTTCCTAAATATCCGGCCGATCTCAAATGTTTTTTCAAATCCGGCTGCCATTAATCTTTTCTGCCATAATTCTCCAGCCGAAATTCGCAGGTAGACGTCAACGCCGAGGGAGTCGTGATGAGTTACAAACGGATTAGCGTCAGCTCCGCCGGTAGTATTTTCCAGCACCGGAGTTTCCACTTCTAAAAAACCGTGCTTTATATGAAACTCCCTAACCGCATTCCAAAACTTTGCCTTTTTTGCTATCATCTCTCTGACCTCTTTATTCATTAAAATATCTAAATATCTTTTCCTGAATCTTTCTTCTTCGTCCTGCAAGCCATGCCATTTTTCAGGCAAAGGCAAAAGAGCTTTTGCTAAAATTTTAAAATCGCCAGCCTCAATTGTTTTTTCTCCGCTCTTTGTTTTAAATAAAACTCCTGAAATCTCAATAAAGTCGCCGATGTCAAAATTATCTAAAAAGAATTTGTAATTTTTATCGCCAAGCTTATCTTCTTTCAAGAGCGCTTGAATTTTTCCCGTGCCATCTTCAAAATGCAAAAAGGTCAAAGCGCCCTGGCCGCGGATTGAACGAATTCTGCCTGTCAGAGTTATTTTTTTCTTTGATTTTGAGAATTTTATGAAATTACTCAAAGCCAGCTCTATGGTATGAGTTCTTTTCGTCCTTGGGGGATAAGGGTTAAACCCAGCCGCTTTTATCGCCCCCAGCTTTTGGAGTCTAATTTTTCTCAATTCATCAATAGCAACCATTAAATAATTTTAGCTTAATTATTTTGTTTAGTAAAATACCACTGCAAGACTTCTTGGGCAATAGGCAGAACGACAAGCCGACTTAAATTTTGGACATTTTCAACGGCTACGGTTAAAACTATCTGCGGATCATCGTAAGGAGCAAAAACCGATATCCAGGTATCATAGCGATCGCCTTCGCCGATTTGAGCGGTCCCGGTTTTGGCCGCGGCCTGAACCGGCAAGCTGTTCAAAGTATGCGCCGATCCGGAAGGCGAAGTTACGGCCTGGCGCATTCCCTCCCTAACGACCTGAAGGTTCTGCGGGCTGATAAACCCTTCGCGAACTAATTTTGGCTCAAATTCCTTAATTGTTTCTTTTTGAGCATTAATAATTCTTTTGGCAGCCTGTGGCTGGAATAATTTTCCGCCGTTGGCAATGGCAACAAAAGCCGCGGCTTCCTGCGCGGGCGTGACTAAAAGATATTGCTGACCGATTGAGTAATAATAGGTGTCGCCGTCCCACCAGTCTTCTTTTAAAACTTCTTTTTTCCACTCGGGAGAAGGCACGATGCCCTTCGCTTCGCCAAACAGATCAATGCCGGTCGGACTGCCCCAACCAAAAAGTTCCAGGTATTTTTTGATTTTGCTCGGCCCCAATCCTTTTTGATCGCCAAATCCGCCGCCGATAGTATAAAAATAAACGTTGCAAGACTCGGCGATGGCTTTTCTCATATCGGTCCAGCCGTGAACCGTCCAATCATTAAACCGATAAACAATTTCCGGATCGTAACGGTGAGGCACTTCAATATAGCCCGGGTCGTAAATCTGCTTTTCCGGACTGATTATTTTTTCTTCCAAAGCGGCGCTAGCCACCAAAGGTTTAATCGTGGAGCCGGTTGGATATTGCCCGGCAATGGCCCGGTTAAAAAGAGGATTGACAGGATCTGAAACAAAAGCCTGCCATTGAGCTTGCGACATTCCTTTGGAAAAAAGATTATTGTCAAAACTCGGCAGGCTTACCAAAGATAAAACTCCTCCGGTTTTAGGATCTATCGCCACGGCGGCGCCGATTTTAGCTCCCACTCTTCCTAATGCATCTCCCAGACTTTGCGTAATCTTTTCCTGCAAAGCAGAATCTAACCACAAAACCAAACTGTCGCCGGGTTCAGGCAAAGCGACAATTTTTTTGGAAATTATGTTTCCTTTGACGTCTTTCTCAATTAAAATCTCCCCTGATTTCTCTTTCAAGTTTTCGTCGTACGATTTTTCCAAGCCGCTTTTTTCATCATTTTTTCTTTTATATCCGATCAAGTGCGCGTAAAGATTGCCATCCTCGTAATGTCTGACTAAATTATTTTCTATCTGAAATCCGGAAAGTTCATTGATCTTTGTTTCCAGCATTATTAAAGCTTGGTGGTCAAGGTTTTCGGCGATCAAAACAGGAGAGGTTTTGCCGTCTTTAATCTTATTCTTTATTTCTTCAACCGAGACGTTTAAAATTCGCGCCACCTCTCCAAAAGCGCTATCTTGACCGCTTTGTTCTTCTGCGTCGCTTTGATAAACCAGATCAAAACCAGGCTGATTAAAAACCAGCTGCTTCATTTCGCTGTCATATATTACTCCTCTTTCTGCCTGAATTTGGCGAGAAATAAATTTATTTTCTTCGGCTAAAGCCGAATAATCTTTGCCATTTATCACCTGAAGCTGAAAAACTCTCAAAAAAAGCAAAAAAAGCGCCAGGATTGAAACGAAAAACAAGCTTTGAATTATTATTTTTACCAAAGGGGTTTCAAATTTCTTTTCCGAAATCCCAAGCTCTTCCTCACGGCGTTTAGCTAGTCTATCCAAAAGAATTTCATGGAATTCAATGTTTTCCCTGAACTTTGTCTTTATTTTTTTATTATTTAGATATTTATCCACTTTTTTAAAAACGCTTTTATAAAAAAAGAAGCTCCGGCCAGCATTAAAACCCAGAAACCAATAAAAAAAGAGGAGAAAATATCAAGGAAGAATCCGGAAGCCAAAGCGAAAAAGAATCCCATTTCCCCAGTCCGTCTCTCAAAAAGATTCAAAAGAATTACACCGATTAAAACGACATTAAAAAAATACGGATTTAGGTTAAGATGAGGCCAAAAGCTTGCCTGGATTAAAGCGAGAAAATAGGCCGAAAACAGCAGCAAAAAATATTTTTTGATCATCAAAGGTTTGTGATTATCAGCAGATATTTCAATTCATTTTCGGCAAAGGCCGGTTTAATCTTGACCGCCTGAAATGGTTTTGTGTCGGATTTTTCGCCTTCTTCAACTTCGCCCACCAAAAGATTCGCAGGGAAAACCCCGCCCAAAGACGCCGTCACAATCACGTCTTTCTTCTCTAGATTTTTTTCTTTAGGAACGAGCTCAAGGGAAATCTGAAGATTTCCTTTTCCTTTGGCTACGCCATAGACGCTTCCGTCTAAAGTTTTAGCATCAAAAGAAACGTCTTTATTTGAAATCAAAACAACCTCGGAAGAATTTTTAAAAACTTCTAAAACGCGTCCGACTAAAACCTTTTCTGGTGTGATCACCGGCGAGCCGCTCGTTAAGCCCTGAGCCGACCCCTTATTGATTAAAACAGAGTCTTGAAAAATATTTTTGCTAATAACTTCGGCGATTTCCAGTTTATATTCTTTTTCCGCTCCAATACCAAGCGACTGCCTTAATACTTCGTTTTCGCGACCCAACTCCAGCAGCTCGCTGTTTTTTGCAAGTAATTTTTGGATTTCAGTCTTAAGCTCGCTGTTTTCGGCCCGAAGAATTTGAGACCGAGAAATCGCCCGAAAAAAATGAGCCGTGCCGCCGCCCGCCTCCCATAAAACCTTTTGGACGGGGAAAGAAAGAGAATAAAAAAAATTCTTTACTGACGGAGAAATCAAATTTAAAGAAAAAATAACAGCCAAAAAAGCGAAGAAAAAAATAAAGCTTCTGAAAGAAAAAAACCGCATTTTGATATTGATAAATTGATAAATTATATGTATTATAGATATTTACGGCGCCGTTGACAAGCCTCACTCTTTTATTGGGGAAAAACCCTCTTGACAGGATTCTTTGATAAGTTAAGATATTTATCGTAAGTTGAAACTTCATAAAAAGGTCGCGGCAATTCACGCAACAAACATGACTCAAGATAAATCATATACCTCCCCGACAAACAGCAATGGAGATGAAGGCTTCGAGGTGAATATTCCCGAAGAAGAATTGGACGCCGAATTTGATGGGGATATGCCCGAAGAAATGGCCGAGCTAGAAGAAGAAATGGGAAGCGACGAGGCAGGAGAAGAATTAGAATAATCTTTCTGAAAACAAAACCCCGCCCAAAGCGTAAGCTAAGGACGGGGTTTTTGTTTTTAAGATTGTCGGCGCAGTAAGAGAGCTACCTACTTTCGCAGGAAAACCTACTATCATCGGCCTTGGGAGATTTCACTTCTGTGTTCGGTATGGGAACAGGTGGAGCACTCCCAGTATGGCTCCCTTACTGCGCCGACAATTTTTTGCTGTATTTTTTGTGGACACTAATCGCTAGTCAAGGTTAAACGCTCTATTAGTAACCCTCGGCTTAATTCCTTACGGAACTTACACCTGGGTCCTATCAAGGTCGTAGTCTCCGACCGAGCTTAATGAGTTCTAATCTTGGGGTTTGCTTCGCGCTTATATGCTTTCAGCGCTTATCAGTTCCCGATAATAGCTACCCAGCAATGCTCCTAGCGGAACAGCTGGTACACCAGAGATCGGTTCATCCCGGTCCTCTCGTACTAGGGACGACTCCCCTCAAAACTCTACGCCTGCGGTAGATAGGGACCAACCTGTCTCACGACGGTTTGAACCCAGCTCACGTACCACTTTAATAGGCGAACAGCCTAACCCTTGGAAGCTTCTCCACCTCCAGGATGTGGTGAGCCGACATCGAGGTGCCGAACAGGGCCGTTGATATGGACTCGCGGGCCCTACTAGCCTGTTATCCCCGGGGTAACTTTTGGCTGATGATCTTCCACGATTCTAATAACCATGGTCGGTTCACTAAGTTCCACTTTCGTGTCTGCTTGAGATATCCCTCTCGCAGTCAAGCCGGCTTATGGCTTTGCCCGACGCTTCCGATTTCCATCCGGAAGTAGCCGACCTTTAAACGCCTCCGTTACTTTTTAGGAGGCAAGCGCCCCACTTAAACTGACCAAGTGGCACTGTTTTCCGCCTCATCAGCGGAGTTAGAATTGAGAATCTCAAAGATGGGTGTTTCATTGTCGGCTCTGCCCGACCCGAAAGTCGGACTTCAAAGCCTCCCCACTACGCTACGCATCAAAATTCTAAATTCAATACCACCCTACAGTAAAGCTCCCGGGGTCTCTCCGTCTAGCCGCAGGTAACCGGCATCTTCACCGGTATTGCATTTTCACCGGGCGCCTCGTTGAGACAGTTCTCTAGTCGTTAAACCTTTCATGCGGGCCGTAACTTACACGGCAAGGGGTTACGCTACTTTAACACTCTCAGAGTTAGAGCGGACGTTCACTGGAAGCTTACGCCATTCAGCTTACCGGCATAAATGCCGGAAAACCGACGGCTTTAACACTCCAGTACTGGTCAGGCCTCGGCCCCTATACATCCTCTTGCGAGTTAAGCAGGGACCTGTGTTTTTGATAAACAGTCGCCAGGGGTACTTTCGCTGCGGCCCAGCTAATAAAAGCTGGGCAAGGCATATTCCGAAGTTACGCCTGCTTTTTTGCCGAGTTCCTTCAGGAGCTTTCACCCGTTCACCTTGGTGCACTTACACCTACCTACCTGTGTCGGTGTACGGTACGGATCGAGCATATAATTAAATTCTTCCGAGGCTTTTCTGGGGAGCTTGCTCATTTGAGTTTGCCCTGCCGAAACAAAGCATTCTGTCCATCCTTGAAAATTCTTAGATGAACAATGAGAATCCAATAACTCACTCAAATTACTAAACTCCGTCCCCTCTTTAGAATTATATGCTCGAGGGCCGGAATATTAACCGGCTGTCCATCAGCTACCCCTTTCGGGTTTGCCTTAGGTCCGCCTAACCCTTGGTTGATTATCATTGCCAAGGAAACCTTAGGTTTTCGGTGGGCGGGGCTTTCACCCGCCTTGCGGTTACTCATGCCAACATTCTCACTCCCGCCCGTTCCAGCAAGCCTTACGGCTTACCTTCGCAACAGGCGGGACGCTCCCCTACCGAACGTAACATTTGCAAAGCAAATTGTACGTTCCCTTATCTTCGGTACCGAGCTTTAGTCCCGTAAATCTTCGGCGCAGGGTTTCTTAGTTAGTAAGCTGTTACGCACTTTTTAAAGGATAGCTGCTTCTAAGCTAACCTCCTAACTATCAATGAAACCCCACTTCCTTAAAAAACACTTAGCTCAGTTTAGGGACCTTAGATGAAGGTCTGGGCTGTTTCCCTTTTGACTAAGGAGCTTAGCCCCCATAGTCTGACTCCCCGCTTAAATTTTCTGGCATTCGGAGTTTGATTGAAATACCTAGCAAAAGCCACGATATTCCATTCAGTGC
>JAZDGI010000015.1:0-35608 GCA_043807085.1 bacterium
GCCGTGATAGAAAAAACGGGAAGTTTGGAAAAAGCGATTGAGGAGTTAAGAAAAATTCTTGGCGTTAAAGCTGAGATATATCCAGTAACTTTAGAAAAAACAGATATAAAAGCCATATTAAATGATGGGGCAGAAGTAAAAGGCGAGGAAGAGATTCTCAATTACCCAAATTTATCTCAAATAGGCATCAAGAAGCTATCTTTAGATCCGGAAGTTAAAGCTAATCCCAAAGCAATCACCGCTATAAAAGAGGCCGACTTGGTTGTTATTGGTCCTGGTAAATTTTATACAAGCGTCATCTCTAATTTTTTAGCGGAAGGAATAGCTGAGGCGATTAACAAATCTAAAGCTACGAAAGTTTTTATTTGCAACTTAATGACCCAGCCCGGAAATACGGATAATTTCAGGGTAGAAGATTTTACTGCAGAGCTAGAAAAATATTTGGGCGGCAAAGTAGATTTCGTTATTTTTAACACGGGAAGATTGCCTGATTCCAATTTTCAATTTGTAGGGTATGGCCAGAAGCTGTTAAATGACAAAAAATTTATCGGCGCGGATGTTCTGGATAAAAATATCCATCAGCAGCATCCTTCGGATACGCTTGCTAAGGGGGCGAATCAAAGGACGAGAATACTTCACGATCCAAAAAAATTAGCAAAAATAATTTTTAATCTATGCAAGCTGTAATTTTAGCTGCGGGAGAATCGTCTCGCTTCTGGCCCTTAAATCAAAAGCATAAATCGCTCATCAAAATAATGGGCCGGCCTTTAATTTGGCACACATTAAAAAATCTGGAAAATGCCGGATTTTCAGAAGCAGTTATCATTCAAGGACCAAAGAAAGAGATAGAAGAAGAATTAAAAAATTACGAATTAACGAATTTAAAAATTAAATATGTTCTGCAGGAGGAATCTTTGGGCACTGGCAGCGCCATTTATCGGGCAAAAGATTTTATCAAAGAACCATTTTGGGTTTTGCATCCTTATAAATTTTATTTGAAAGATATCATCGGCGAGAGGACAAAAACAACTTTATTCGCAGTTCCCACAAATAACCCCGAAGATTATGGAATTTTAAAAATGGAAAGCGGGAAAGTCGTAGAAATTTGTGAAAATCCGCCGTTAGGAAAGGCGCCGTCAAATTTAAGGACTCTCGGGATATATTTTTTAACTCCTGATTTTTTCAACTATTACGAAAAAATAAAAAAACATCATCCCGAGGACTTGATTGACGCCTTAAATCTTTTGATAAAAGAGAGGGGGGCAGACACAGTTGTTTTAGAAAAAGAGTTGCCGACTTTAAAATATCCCTGGGATCTATTTTCCGTTTTAGAGTACTTGTTAAAAGATATTGAAACAAAAATTTATATCGGAAAAAATTGCCAGATCAGCCCGAGCTGCCATCTGCGAGGTTTTGTTTCTATTGGAGATAACTGCAAAATTGGCAATGGAGTTGAAATTAAAAATTCAATTATCGGCGATAATTCAAAAATTCCTCATTTAAGTTATATCGGAGACTCCATTATCGGAGAAAATTGCAATTTAGGAGCCGGGACAATTACGGCTAACCTTCGCTTTGATAAAAAGACAATTAAATCAAAAGTTAAAGGAAATTTAATGGACACAGGGAGAGAAAAATTCGGCTGCGTTTTAGGAAATAATACTCAAACCGGAATCAATGTTTCCTTGATGCCCGGGGTTTTAATTGGCTCAAATTGTAAAATCGGTCCGGCCTCGGTTGTTTTTGAAAATCTTGAAGACAACACAATTTTTTACACCGAGTTTAAGGGTGTGAAAAAGAGGGCTTGACAAGGTTGCTTGGATTTTATAACTTATATTATTCGGGCATTGGGGCGGGTTGATACTCCTACGTCCCGACGCCGCATTGAAAGGGGGTGATTCTTTTTCATAAAGTGGGGAGGGGAAGAGAATATGGTATATGGTATCTTTTGAAGATAGGGGGTCTTTTTTCAAGGATCCCCGTGGGCGCAGCGTCGTGGGCGAGCCCAAAACGTGAGGGAACAACGGCGCCGCTTTGTCGGCGCCACCTCCGCAATCATAATAGTTCCTTATGGAGCCGGAAAACATATCTTTTTTCGGCTCTTATCTTTTTAGCTCATTTGCTTGACAGAAAATTTAAATTTAGTAAAATAATTTTAGAAAGGAGGCAGTATGATTATGGTCTCAGTAAGGTTTGATAGCCCGGGAGAGGCATCGGTTGCGGTGAAAGTTCTTAAAAAACTGAAAGATTATGACAGATTTATATCTGGTATGACAAGCCCTGAAAATCCTTTGGCGTTTCAGTTTTCATCAGAAACGGTGAATCGCATCCTTTCGGCCTTTCGTCAGGCCGCAAGAGGGAGAGACTTTTTAGGCGCGAACGAGGAGGAACTACTTTGTCTCGTTGAAAAATTTGAGGAGGCGGCGGAGGTAGCTGGCGTTTATGTATAAGCGGCAGCTTTTTTATTTGTCTTTAAAATGGTATAAAAAATGATGGGAATTTTTAAAAAAGCGGTTGAGATTATAAAAAATGGCGGAGTGGTTATTGCCCCGACCGATACGGTTTATGGGTTGATTTGCGATGCGGCGAATAAAAAAGCGGTGGAGAAAATTTTTAAAATCAAAAAACGGCCTAAATCAAAGCCCTTGCCAATTTTTGTAAAAGATCTAAAGATGGCGAAAGAAATCGCCGAGATTGATAGGAAGCAGGAGAAATTTTTAAAAAAGGTCTGGCCAGGGAAGGTGACAGCGAGATTGGAGAGAAAAAAATCAAAAATAAAATTATACGGCGTTGACAAAGACACAATTGCCATCAGAATCCCTAAATATAGGCTATTGCTCGGCTTAGCCGAGCAACTTAATCGGCCGCTGGCTCAAACCTCGGCTAATATCTCTGGAAAAATAGCGCCGGCAAAAATTCAAGAGATTCTGAAACAATTTAGTAGCAAAAAATACCAACCTGATTTAGTTATTGATGCCGGTGATTTGCCGCAAAACAAACCGTCAAAAATTATTGATCTAACTATATGGCCGCCAAAAATATTAAGACCATAAGGATATTGGGAATAGACACTTCATGCGACGACACGGCCATCAGCGTGATGGAAATTCGAAATTCGAAATTCGAAGTTCGAAGTAACGTGGTTTCGTCGCAGGTGAAATTGCACGCCAAATATGGCGGGGTTTATCCGATGCTGGCTAAAAGAGAGCACATTAAAAATTTACCACATGTTTTCAAACAAGCGACAAAAAGCATTAACCTTTCTGAAGTCGATTTTATTGGAGTAACGAACGGGCCAGGGCTAGAGCCTTGTTTGTGGCAGGGCGTTAATTTCGCTAAAGATTTAGCAGCTAAACTCAAAAAACCATTAATTTCGGTAAACCATATTGAAGCCCATATTTTAGCAAATTCTATTGAGTGGAATCCGATTCCCCTCAAATTTCCAGCAGTTTGTTTGGTTGTCAGTGGTGGGCATACACAGCTGATCTTGATGAAAGGGATTGGGAAGTACAGACTGATTGGCGAAACGAGAGATGACGCGGCCGGCGAATGTTTTGACAAAGCCGCGCGAATTTTAGGACTCGGCTACCCCGGAGGACCCGCCATTTCGCAGCTTGCCGCGAAATGGAAATCCGAAATCCGAAATCCGAAATCCGAAATTAAATTACCGAGGCCGATGATTAGTCAAAAAAATTACGACTTTAGTTTTTCCGGGTTGAAGACCGCGGTATTATACGAAAACAAAAAACAAAAAACAAAAAACAAAAAATATATACAGGCGATGTGCTACGAAATCCAGCAATCTATTATTGATGTTTTGATTAAAAAAACAATAAAAGCGGCTAAAGATTTTAGGGTGAGATCAATTATTTTGGGCGGCGGCGTTTGCGCTAATGATGAATTGCGCAAACAATTTAAGGAAAGAATAGAAAAAGAAATTCCAAGCTCTGATTTCTATGTTCCAGACCTTAGGCTTTGTACCGATAACGCGGCGATGATAGCTGCTGCCGCCTTTTTTCATAAAAAAGAGGCGGCTCAAAATTGGCAAAAAATCAAAGCAGATGGTAATCTAAGGATATGCTAAAAGAGTCTGATCCTCAAATTTACGAACTGATTGAAGCCGAAAAACAAAGGCGGCGAGAAGGCTTAGAAATGATTCCCTCGGAAAACCATACCTCGCCGGCAGTTTTGGAAGCGTTGGGATCTATTCTTACGGATAAATATTCTGAAGGTTATCCGGGCCGGCGCTATTACGGCGGCAATCAAATTATTGATCAAGTTGAAACTTTAGCCATTGAAAGGGCGAAAAAAGCTTTTGGCGTGCCTTATGTTAATATACAACCGTATTCCGGCAGTCCGGCCAATTTCGCAGTTTATTTGGCTGTTTGTCAGCCCGGTGACGTTATTATGGGCCAGAATTTGCCTGATGGCGGCCATATCTCTCACGGCTGGAAAACAAGCGTTACCTCAAAATATTACAAAAGCGTTCCTTACTATGTAAAAAAGGACGGTTATATTGATTTGGAGGAAGTAAGAATTTTAGCCAGAGAAAATAAGCCAAAGCTTATTTGGGTTGGGGCGACTGCTTATGTTAGAGAGTTTCCTTTTGAAGAATTATCAAAAATTGCTGATGAAGTTGGAGCTTATTTAGCGGCTGATATCGCCCATATTGCGGGGTTGATAATCGCCGGCGCTCATAAGAGTCCAGTCCCTTTTGCTCATATTATTACCACCACTTCTCATAAAACTTTAAGGGGGCCAAGAGGCGGTTTCATTATGATTACTGAAAAGGGCTTGAAGAAAGACCCAGAGCTTGCCAAAAAAATGGACAGCGCTGTTTTCCCCGGCGGCGTTCAAGGCGGGCCGCACGAGCACCAAATAGCGGCCATAGCCGTTGCTTTAGACGAGGCTTTAAAGCCGGAGTTTAAGGAGTATGGCAAGCAGATAATCAAAAATTCCAAAGCGTTGGCTGAAGGATTAATGAAAAAAGGAATAAGGCTTGTTTCTAACGGCACGGATAACCATATGATGCTGATTGATTTAACTTCTTGTGGCAAAGGGATGGGAGTGTTTTTAGAAAAAGCTTTGGATTTAGCTGGTATTACTGTAAACAAAAATACTATTCCCGAAGAGCCCTCTTCGCCGTTTTATCCGAGCGGCGTGCGGCTTGGTCCGCCAGCTTTAACCACGCGAGGGATGAAAGAAGAAGAGATGAAAACAATCTCTGGCTGGATAGCGGAAATAGTTGAGGTTATCAAAAATTATCAATTGCCTGAAAATAAAGAAGAGAAAAAGCCCTATATCCAAAAATTTGAAGAAGAAATGGCTAGAAACGAAACGGTTTTAAAAATAAAGCAGGAAGTTTTTGAGTTGAGCAAAAAATTTCCCATTCCGGCGATATGGTAATACTGGATGGAAAAAAGTTGGCGGAGGAGATTTTAACTAATCTTAAAAGCCGCGGGAAAAAATTAAAACTGGCGGTGGTTTTAGTTGGAGGAGATTCAATCGCTCAAATTTTTATCAACCAGAAAAGAAAAGCTTGCGAAAAAATCGGGGTCAATTTTGAGCTGTTTAAATTTCCGACCGAAATCAGCGGAACGGAACTTAGGGCGGAAATCAAAAAAATTGTGAGTGATTCTGATAATTCGGGGGTGGTTATTCAGTTGCCTTTGCCTGAACAAATCAACGATGTCCAGGAAATTTTAAACTTAGTGCCGCCAAAGAAGGATGTTGATGTTCTATCAGAAGAAAGCTTGGGAAAATTTTCCCAAGGAACGCTGCTGATTTTACCACCGACCGTTAGCGGCATCAGCCATCTTTTAGAAAGATATAGAATAAATATTAAAGGCAAAAATATTGTCATTGTCGGCGCCGGTCGATTGGTTGGTTATCCTCTGGCTCTCGGACTTTTGCGTCAGAACGCCACTGTCACCGTGCTTAATAGACATACTCAAGACCTTTCTTCTTTTACTAAAAAAGCCGATATTTTGATTTCCGGAGTAGGCAAGCCGAGCTTGATTAAAGGGAATATGGTGAAAAAGGGTGTAGTGGTAATTGATGCCGGCTCTGCTATGGAGAAGAGGAAGGCGGTAGGCGATGAAGTTTGCCCCCTTCGGGGTTTCCCTTCATCTTCACCTTCGCTTCGCTTGGTTGGCGATGTTGATTTTCAGTCGGTTTCTAAAAAAGCCAGTTATATTACTCCGGTTCCCGGCGGCGTCGGCCCCTTGACCGTTGCCTGCTTGTTGGATAACTTGGTGGAATTAAATAAATAATGGATTTATATATTTTTAATTTAATAAATCAGTTTGTCGGGAGGTGGCCGGCTTTAGACGGATTAGCGATTTTTTTTGCCAAATATTCGGGGTATGTTCTGATTTTCATCCTGCTTTTATTTTTAATAAAGAATTATAAAAAATACTGGCCATTGGCTACTAAGGCTTTGGTCTCGGCGGTTGTCTCCCGATTTGTTATTACGGAAATTATCAGGCTTTTTTGGCCAAGATTAAGGCCGTTTATTGAGAATCATTCAAACTTGATTATTTCTCAAAGCCCAAGCGAGCCGTCTTTTCCTTCGGGTCACGCCGCGTTCTATTTTGCCCTAGCAGTGGCAGTCTATTTTTATAATAAAAAAATCGGCATTATATTTTTTGCCGTCAGTTTTTTAATGGGTATTGCCCGAGTATTTGTTGGCGTTCACTGGCCATCCGACATTCTCGCCGGCGTCCTGGTCGGCATTCTCTCCGCTTGGATGGCTGTTAAAATATCTAAGAGATTTTTCAAATAGTGCCTGGGGTGGGAGTTGAACCCACACGACCTTGCGGTCACGGCATTTTGAGTGCCGCGCGTATGCCAATTCCGCCACCCAGGCGCGTATCTCATTTTTATCAGATTTTCTCTTTAGATTCAACCTTATAATCGCACTCTTTGCTAGAACATTTAATCTGTTTTCTTTTTGTTTCAATTAAAAGCGACTGACATTTGGGGCATTTTTCGCCAGTGGGTTTGTCCCATAAAGCGAAATCGCATTTTGGATATTGGTCGCAGCCGTAAAATATTTTTCCCTTGCGAGTTCTTTTCTCGGTAATCTTACCTATTTTACATGTTGGACATTCAATGCCTAACATATTACTTTTTAATGATTCGGTGTATTTGCATTTTGGAAAAGCCGAACAGGCATAAAACTTTCCAAATCTCCCAAGTCGCAACAAAAGAGGCGAACCGCATTTTGGGCATATTTTATCAGTTTTCTCCACGGAGATTTTTTCTTTTTTGATTTCTTTGTATTTTTTTTCCAAATTTTTTTCAAACGGGCCGTAAAATTCTCTTATTACCGGCACCCATTCTCTTTTGTTGTCGGAAATATCGTCTAAATCTTTTTCCATTTTAGCGGTAAATTGGATGTCAACAATTTCCGGAAAATGTTTCACTAAAAGGTCATTGACGGTTGTTCCGATTTCCGTCGGTTGGAATCGTTTTTGTTCGTCTTTTTCAATATAGTTTCTTTCCTGAATAGTGGCTAAGGTTGGCGCATAAGTAGATGGCCGGCCAATGCCGTTTTCTTCCAGTACTTTTATCAAAGAGGCTTCGTTGTATCGAGGAGGCGGCTCGGTGAAATGCTGAAACGGAATTAATTCAATTAATTTTAATATTTCGTCAATTTCCATCGGCGGAAGTTCAGTTTTCTCAAATTTAATCGGATAAACTTTAAGAAATCCGTCAAACTTTAAGATTGATCCGTTCGCTTGAAAGCCGTAATTTTTAGCTTCAATTTCTGCTTTTGTTGAGTCAAAGACGGCTGGCGCCATTTGCGAGGCAACAAAACGCCGCCAAATCAGTTCGTAGAGCCTGTCCTCCGTAGCTTTAGCGGAGGAGGATTTCCTGAAGGGATCCGTCGGCCTTATTGCTTCGTGCGCTTCCTGCGCGCCTTTTGATTTTGTTTTGTATTGTCTGGACTGATAATAATTTTCTCCGTAATTTTTTGTTATAAAATTTTTAGCGGTTTCCAGGGATAAATTTGAAAGATTCAACGAGTCGGTGCGGTGGTAGGTAATATATCCTGCTTCATAAAGATGCTGAGCAATACTCATTGTCATTTTGGCCGGCCAGTGGAATTTCTGCCAAGCCGTTTGCTGAAGAGTGGAGGTGGTAAACGGCGGTAAGGGATTTCTTTTTGTCTCCTTTTTTTCAATATTTCCAATTTTATATTCCGCTCCAGTCAGATCTTTAACGATTTTTTCTGATTCTTTTTGATTCTTTGTTTCTAATTTATCTAAAACTTTTCCATCTTCTTTTACTAAAAAAGCGGAGAATTCTATTTTAAGAAGTCCGACTTCCTTCCGTTGAAGTCGGACTTCAACGGTCCAATATTCTTGAGGGATAAATTTTTGGATTTCTTTTTCTCTTTCGCAAACCAATCTCACGGCGACCGACTGAACTCTGCCGGCTGATAGCCCTCGCGCCACTTTTTTCCATAAAAAAGGAGATAATTTATAGCCAACAATTCTGTCTAAAATGCGTCTGGCCTGTTGAGAGTCAACCAAATCAATATCAATTTCACGAGGATTTTTTAAGGCATCCTCTATGGCCGATTTTGTAATTTCATGGAATACAATTCTTTTTGGGTTTTCCAATGCCAATGCTTTGGTGAGGTGCCAGGCGATAGCTTCTCCCTCTCTGTCCTCGTCGGTCGCCAGAATCGTTGATTCTGATTTTTGAACGCTCTCTTTCAAGAGTTTTATAGTTTTTCTGGCTTTTATCGGAATTATGTATTTAGGTTCAAAATTATTTTCAATATCAATGCCCAATTCGCTTTTTGGCAAATCGCGGATATGGCCGAAAGAAGCCAGAACTTTATATCCTGGCCCCAAGAATTTTTGGATTGTTTGTCCCTTGGCCGGGCTTTCAACGATGACTAATCGCATAATTTTTAATTTAACAGCTCTTTTAAATAATTGCAAAAAATGATAATTTTTAGATATGTCATTATCAGTGGGAATTGTCGGCCTGGCCAATGTTGGAAAATCCACTTTGTTTGAAGCTCTGACTAAAAAACAAGTTGATATTTCCAATTATCCTTTTTGCACTATTGAGCCGAACGTTGGCATAGTTGAGGTGCCTGACGTCAGGATTGATAAGCTGGCGGCCGTTTTTAATTCGGCAAAAAAGATCCCGGCCGTAGTGAAATTTGTTGATATCGCCGGATTGGTAAGGGGAGCTAACAAGGGCGAGGGTCTGGGAAATCAGTTTTTGGCCAACATCAGAGAGGCTGACGCGATTTTATTCGTGGTGCGCTGTTTTGAAAATGCGGAAATTTTGCACGTGGAAAAAACCATTGATCCTGTCAGGGATATTGATATTGTGGCCGCCGAGTTGCTTTTAAAAGACCTAGAAACGGTGGATAAAAGAATGCAGAAAGCCGAGGATAAAGACAAAGAATTTTTAAGAAAACTGAAGTCGTGGTTGGGGCAGGGAAATTCGGCCAGGCAGTTTGCCGAGAAAGGAGAATTATTAAAAGAGCTTCAGCTATTAACCGACAAGCCCGCGATATTCATTTTAAATTCCGATAAAACGGAGATGTCCCCGGTTTTAGAAAAAAAGATAAGAGCCTTGGGTTCAGAATATATTGTTGCTAATTTGAGAGACGAGTGCGACGCGGGAAAATTTTCCGAGGAAGAGAAAAAAGAGCTGGGCCTCGGGGAGTCTAAATTGAAAGAAATTATTGAAAAGTCGTATAAAATTTTAGGGCTGATCACTTTTTTTACCACAGGACCTGACGAAACCCGCGCTTGGACTATAAAACAGGGGACTTTGGCCCCGCAAGCCGCCGGAGTAATTCACACTGACTTTGAAAAGAAGTTTATTTGCGCTTTGGTTATCAATTGGGAAAAGTTGCTTGATAAAGAATTACCTCAGACTCAAGGCAAAGAATACATTGTTCAAGACGGCGATGTCGTTGAAGTCAAGCACGGTTAGTTTCTTTTTAATTTTTCCATGGATTCGGACAACGTTTGGCAGTAGAGATTTAGGCCGATTTTGTTGACGTTGCCTGATTGTTCTTTGCCTAAGATGTTGCCGGCTCCACGGATTTCCAAATCCTTCAGGGCGATGCGGTAGCCCGAACCTAATTCTTCAGCTTCTTTTAATGCTTTGAGTCGTTGCTCGGCTAAGCCGAGCAACTTTTGAGAAGGATGAAGAAAATAAGCGAAAGCTTGAATATGCGACCGACCGATTCTGCCTCGGATTTGATAGGCTTGGGCCAAGCCCAAACGGGTGGCATCGGCGACAATCAGGGTATTAACATTGGGCAAGTCTAGGCCATTTTCAATAATTGTGGTGGCGATTAAGACATTGATTTTTTTCTTTGAGAAATCATCCATCGTCTTGATCAGCTCTTTTTCTCTCAGTCGTCCGTGGGCGATGCCAAAGGAAGCAGTCGGAACTAATTTCTCTAAAAAATTTTTTGCCATGCCGATCGTTTCCACTCTATTGTGTAAATAATACACCTGGCCGCCTTTTTTAATTTCATTTTCAATCGCTTCTTTGATAATTTTATCTTTGAATTGCGAAACAAAGGTTTTAACAGGCAACCTGCCTTCGGGTGGCGTCTGGATTAAACCGATGCTTTTTAAAGAAGAAAGCGCCATATATAAAGTCCGGGGAATGGGAGTAGCCGAAAGCGATAAGACGTCAAGAGATGAGCGCATTTTTTTAAATTTTTCTTTTTGCTTGACGCCAAATCTTTGTTCGTCGTCTATCACTAATAGCCCCAAATTTTTAAACTCAATGTTTCCTGACAAGAGCCGGTGAGTTCCGACGATAATGTCAATTTTTCCGTTTTTTAAATCTTTGATTATTTCGCTTTGCTCATTTTCGGTTTGAATTCTGGATAAAAGAGCGATTTTTATCGGAAAGTTTTTAAGCCGTTCGGTAAAATTTCGGAAATGCTGGTAGGCCAGAATAGTGGTTGGGCAAAGTATGGCTGTTTGATAGCCGGATTTTACGGCTTTAACTTGGGCCCTTAAAGCCACTTCGGTTTTGCCAAAGCCGACGTCGCCGCAAACAATCCGATCCATAGGCTCTGATTTTTCCATATCTTTTTTAATCTCTTCTATGGCTTGCGTCTGGTCGGGCGTTGTTTCGTGTTTAAAGTCGGCCGCTAATTGTTTGTCAATTTCATCGTCCGGCAGATAAGCCGGACGGCTGGCAACCTCTCTTTTGGCGTAAAGATCTAAGAGCTCTTTGGCCAATTTTTCCGTTTCCTCTTTGATTTTCCTCTTTGTTTTTTGCCAGAGAGAGCTGCCTAATCTGGAAATTTTCGGCTCAACAAAACCGATGTATCTGGAAAGCTTTTGTTCCATCCCCTTCGGAATATAGAGTTTGTCTCCATCTGCGTATTCTAAGACATAATAATCGTTCTTGATTTCAGAGAATCGAGCTACTCCGTGGTCAAGATGAACCAGATAATCCCTTGGTTTTAGTCCATTTAAGTCGGAGAACAATTTCTGCGATTTTAGCCGTTTTTTTAAAATTTCTCTGGCTAGTTTCTCGTCTTTAATTTCAATCGGGAGTTTTTCAATATTTTCAATTGCGTTTCCGAGAAAGTTAAAACGGACGGCGTAATTCAAATTGATGGGAAAAACATCAACCATGCCGCCTCTTTGGCTAAATTCGCCGGGTTCCTGAACCGCCAAAACTTTTTCATAACCCAGCTCGTCTACTTTCCTTAAAAATTCAGAAAGATTGGCTTTTTGATTTTTTGCTACATACAAAATATTGTCTTCAAAAAATGACTGGGTTTTTTTGGCCTCCAAAATTTTATTTAGATTTTCCTCAAACCAAAAATTTTCCTTTTCCAGAAAATAGGAGGTGATTGAAACGATTAAAGCTTTCTCCGGGCTTTCTATTGACAAATTCGTTATTTTAAATTATATTATATGATAGTTTTTTGTCAAAAAAATTTTTTGCCTTCCGGCGTGCCTGCGAGGAATTGCCCCAAGGAAGATAGTTTATACTAATTTTCTTTGGCGAAAAAATAGGTATCCCTCCTTAAGCCTATTGTAGTTCAAAATCCGGGAGTTCTCTAATTTTTATTAGAAAATTCCCGGGGCTCGCAGGCAGTCCCGAGCGGAAAAAAAATAAAAAATAAGAGGAGGTCGCCAGTGATTTCTATGGACATTAGCTGGGCGGATGTTGGGTGGGCGATTTTAGCGGTGGTAGTTTTTTCTTTTCTCTTGGCGATTATTGTTACATGGAGAGAAGAAGAAAGGGACGCAGCGGCAGCCAAAATTGTTTCCGCCGCTCTGCGAGCGCAGGTCGGCCAATGGCAAAATCTTCTCCGCGACGCAAAGAGAGTTGAGGAAGAATATCTTTTTTGGTGGATTTGCGAAAAACCGAGGCGAAGTGTTTAATCTCCTGCCTCGGCTGTTTTATTTGTTATACAAATTCATCGCTTTCTCTAAGCCATCTTTTATCGTCATTTCAATCGCTTCAGCTGTTTTTTTAATTATTTCTTTGATAGTCCCTTCTTCGTCTTTTGAGAATTTCTGAAGCACGAATTCTTTAGTACCATGGACTAGTTCGTGGTAAAGTTTGGGTTTAATGCCTACACGGAAACGAATAAAGTTTTTTGTCCCCAACTCTTTGATTATTGACTCCACGCCTTTGTGGCCGGCCGCGCCTCTGTTTTTTTGAATTTTAAACTCGCCTAACGGCAAATCAATATCATCATGCACAACGATTAAATTTTTAATTTCTAATTTTAAATTTTTAATTAACAATTTGACGGCCCGACCTGACTCGTTCATAAAAGTGGTTGGGCCAGCTAAAATTATCCCTTTAAAATTTAAGGGTTTTAGCTCACTGATTATTCTCGCCCCGATATTATGGCGGGTTTTCTCGTATTTTTTGCCCGGGTTGCCGAGCCCCACAATCAAGAACATAAATTTATTATAGCACTGGACTTGTCAAACATAAAAATTTTGCTATAATAACTAAGATATTATGAAAAGCTTTTTATCTTTTATTTGGGAAACCGTTAAAATTGTCATTATCGCCTTGCTGATAGTGGTACCCATCCGTTATTTTGTTTTTCAGCCGTTTTTTGTCAAGGGCCAGTCGATGGAGCCCAGTTTTGACGATGGGAACTATCTGATTGTTGATGAACTGTCTTACAGGTTAAGGGCTCCGGAAAGGGGTGAAGTCATTGTTTTTAAATATCCCAATGATCCTTCCCAGAAATATATTAAAAGAATTATCGGGCTGCCAGGAGAAATCGTGGAAATAAAAGACCGACAAATAATGATTTCTAACGGGAAGGGCGAAGCAAAAATTTTAGACGAATCAAATTATCTGCCCTCTGCCGCGCAGACTTTTGGCGAGGAGCAGATTATTTTGGCTAATGATCAATATTTTGTTTTGGGAGACAATCGACTTGCTTCTTCAGACTCTCGGAGTTGGGGTTCTTTGCCCAGAGAAGATATTATCGGTCGAGTATTGATTCGCGTTTGGCCGTTTGCTTCATTGGCTAAATTTGAAGCGCCGGCATACTAAAATGAAAAAATTAAGACTTCAGTCGCCAACTGGCATGCACGATATTTTGTCGGATGACCAGAAATATTTCCAAAAAATTTACGATGTTTGTCAGGATGTCGTCAGCTTTTATTATTTTGAAAAGATTGACACGCCGATTCTGGAGCAAACAGAGCTCTATTCCAAAGGAACTGGGTTGACGACCGACATCGTCCAAAAACAAATGTTTAATCTACGCACGAAAGGAGGAGATTCTTTGACTCTGCGTCCGGAATTTACCCCGGGAATTATCCGAGCTTTTATTGAGCACGGCATGCAAAATTTGCCTCAACCGGTCAAGCTTTATTCTTTTGGGCCGGTTTTCAGATACGAGCATCCCCAAGCCGGACGCTACCGCCAGTTCCATCAGTTTAATTTAGAGATTATCGGCTCGGACAATCCGGTGGCGGACAGCCAGACTATTCAGGTTTTCTATAATATTCTGAGCGAGCTCAAATTTAAAAATTTGATTATTCAGGTTAACAGCATTGGCGACAGCCAGTGCCGCCCTTATTACAAAAAAATTTTGGTAAGTTATTTTAGGTCGCGCGAACAGGCTTTGTGCGTTGATTGCCGGCGCCGGCTGCGCGAAAATCCCTTGAGGATTTTAGACTGCAAAGAAGAAAAATGCCAAAGAGTTGTCGCTGGCGCTCCTCAAATTATTGACCATCTCTGCGAAGCCTGCCACGCTCATTTTAAAGAGGTCTTGGAATTCTTAGACGAACTGGCCTTGCCCTATCAGCTTAGCCCCTATTTGGTTAGAGGCTTGGATTATTATACAAAGACGGTTTTTGAGATAGCTGACGATTCGCCAGAAGGAAAAGTAATGGGGACATTGGCCGCCGGCGGACGGTATGATGCTTTAGTGAAAATTTTGGGAGGAAAAGACACGCCAGCCTTGGGAGGGGCTATTGGAGTGGAAAGAGTGGTTGAAATAATGAAAGCGAGACCTCAGCAAATAAAAAAAGAATCAACATCCCAGGTGTTTTTAGCCCAATTAGGGACTTCGGCAAAAAGGAAAAGTTTAAAGTTAGTAGAAGATTTCAGAAAAGAAAAAATTCAGATAGAAGAGTCTTTGGGCAGAGATTCTTTAAAAGCGCAATTGAAAATGGCTGACAGGAGCGGCATAAAATACACTTTAATTCTGGGCCAGCAGGAGGTGCTGGAAGGCAAAATAATTATCAGAGATATGGAGACCGGCAGACAAGAAAGCATAAAATTGGAAAAGATAGTGGGGGAAATGAAAAGAAGGCTTAAGAAATAAAATGGAGTGTTTATTCTGCAAAATTATAAACAAGGAATTGCCGGCAGAGATTATACATGAAGATGAAAAAATTTTAGCTTTTAGAGATATTTATCCCAAAGCCAAGGTTCATATTTTAATTGTTCCAAAACAGCATGTTTTGGCGGCTAGTTTTTCGGAATCAAAAATCGGCAAAGAATTAATCGGAGAGATGTTTTCTGCGGCTGGAAAAATCGCCGAGACCAAGCTGATTTCCCAGGGCGGTTATCGTCTTGTCGTCAACGTAGGGAAAGACGCTGGCCAAACGGTCGAACATCTTCATTTGCATTTATTGGGCGGAGAAAAATTACCATGGGCTTAGAAGTACAAAAACAAAACAGAGAAAATAGCCAAGGCCTGGTGCGGCGTTTTGCCCGGGCAGTGCAGCAAAGCGGAATTTTAGTCAGGGCAAGAAAATTGCGTTTTAAGACAAGGAAGAAATCAAGGCAGATGATAAAAAAATCCGCCTTGAGAAGAGGAGAAAAAAGAAAAGAATACGATAAATTAAAAAAGCTGGGCCAAAATGTTAAAAAGTAAAATCCAGGAGGACTTGAAAGCGGCTTTAAAATCAGGGCTTGAAATTGAGCTTTCAACTTTAAGAATGCTTTTGGCGTCTTTGGCTAGCCGAGAAACTGAAAAAAGAACGAAAATATGGAAAGAAAAGCCGGATTTACCCATTAGCGAGATAGAAGAAAAAGGGCGGCTGATTGACGAAGAAATCATTGAAGCAATTTCTTCGGAAATTAAAAAGAGGAGAGAGGCGATTTCGGGATATGAAAAAGGTGGCCGGCAGGAGTCGGCCGATAAAGAGAAAAAGGAAATGGAAGTTTTGCAGAAATATCTGCCAGAGCAGTTAGGAGAAGAAGAAATCAAAAAGTTAGTTAAAGAGGCGGTCGCAAAGACTGGGGCAAAAGAACAAAAAGACATTGGTAAAGTAATGACAGAATTAATGCCTAAAGTCAAAGGCAAAGCCGACGCTAGTCTGGTTTCCAAAATCGTCAAAGAATTATTGATTTCTCGATGAATAGTCGCGGTTTTTCTAAAATTTGGATTATCGGTATCTTGGCCGTTGTTCTCGCCGGTGGGTTTTTCGCTTGGCGGTATTTTGAGATATCAGAAATTAAAAGTTTAGAAATTATTCCTTCGCAGAAGACAGAACAAGGCGTCGTTTACCAAGAAGGTGCTAAAGCAGTAATAACTGGCAAAAATTTAGATAAAGTTGAGCTTTACCAACGTGGAGGAGGTACGGGAATTTATACATCTCCCGAAGGAGGATTGGTCGGAATAGCCTCAAAGATAAAAAATAACTGGGGTAAAGAAATTTGGGAAGTTGTATCATTACCAGCCGAAAGATTAATGGCAGAACTTTGTGCTGTGGGTTTTGATAAAAAAGAAAACAAAGTTGGTGAAACGTGTCTTTTTGATGTTTACGGTGAAAGTGCCCGAAATATTAACAAAACTACTTATTGGAATACTTACAAAAGTGGATTATGGGATTTTGAGATTAAATATCCTTTATTTCTATCCGTGGCCGAGTTTCCTGGCGCAGATGCCCTAGGACAAACATTGATAAAATTCTCCAATCCTATCTATTTAGATTATCCCGATATCCTGATTAAATTACGTCCAACAAGCTTCACTCCAGCCGAATCAGTTCACAACGATCTCTGTGAGCCATTGCCTAATGGTAATATTTTATGTACTACTCCAAAACCAGGCCTAATATCGGGGTCGATCCAGATTGAAAGTCAAGGAACGCACTTTAATTCCATCGATACGGTATTCCAATCTCCAGAAAATAATACCTTGTTTGATATTTCGATAAATGAAAAATTTGCAGCCCCGATACCGCAAGACGAACTTGAGGTTTATAATCAAATGCTTTCCACTTTTCGGTTTTTGGAGTAAAATAATCGGGCGGACGATGAAGTAGCGACTTCATCTTTATACTTCGTTTTTTTAAAAAAAACTCGTATGATTGAGGTTAATAATTTGACAACGGCAGCTGCGGATGAGGGGTTTTTGAAAAAGGTTGCTAAAATTGTTTTAAAAGGGGAGAATAAGATAGGCTTTGGATTATCCATCGCTTTGGTTGGACAGGAGAGGATAAAAGAGTTAAATAAAAAATATAGGAAGAAAAATCAAGCAACCGACGTTTTGGCCTTTCCTTACGGAGAAGTAGTTCTTTGTCCTGAAAAAACCAGGGATCTTAGTCGGATTTTGATCCATGGGATACTGCATCTTTTGGGCTACGATCATGAAAAAACAAAAAAAGAAGCCAAAAGAATGGCGGAAAAAGAAAATTATTATCTATCTTTAATTAAATAATCATGTCTAAAGCAGGTTTCATCACCGGTCTTGATATCGGAACTCAAAATATAAAAATTTTAGTGGTCCAAAAAAAAGAGGACGGGGTTTTAGATGTGGTTTATCAGGGGCAAGAACCGGCTTCGGGGGTAAAGAGAGGCGTGGTGGTTAATCCCGAGGAGGTTTCCGATGTCTTGCAGCGCGCTTTTGCCAAAATAAAAGAAGAAACCGGGTTAAAGATTGATTCAGCTTATGTCAACGTTGACGGCCGGCATATTTTTTCCATGCCTTCTAAGGGGTTAATCTCGGTTTCCAGGGCTGATGAAAGAATTTCAGAAGAAGATATCCAAAGAGTTATTCAGGCCGCCCAGACAGTTTCTTTTCCGTCAAAGAATAATGAGATTGTTGATGTTATTCTCAGGGAGTTTATTATTGACGGCGAAAAGGGGATAAAAGAGGCTTTGGGACTGCGGGGCGTCAGACTGGAGGCCGAGGTTTTAGTTTTGGCCGGATTCGGGCCTTACTTAGAAAACCTGAACCAAACGGTTTTGAACGCCGACCTCCAGATGCTGGACAGAGTCCCTTCGTCAATCGCCGCCGCCCGCGCTTGCTTGACTCCGAAACAAAAGGAATTAGGCGTGGCTTTGGTTGACGTGGGGGCAGGGACTACTAGCTTGGCGGTTTTTGAAGACGGAGATTTAATGCACTTGGCTGTTTTGCCTATTGGCTCTTCTAATATCACTAACGATATCGCCATAAGTTTAAAAACTGACATTGACGTTGCTGAAAAAATAAAAATTGATTACGGCAGCTGCCAGATGGATAAAGCTTGGCGCCGGGAAAAAATTAAAATCGGCGATAATGATTCTTTGGTTTTTTCCAGGAAGCAAGTTGTTGATATCGTCCAAGATCGTGTTTCGGAAATTTTTGGCGAGATCAATAGGGAATTAAAGAAAATTTCCCGCGAGAACTCTCTTCCTTCGGGCATTGTTTTTACCGGCGGCGGAGTAAAGTTGCCCAAAATTTTGGATTTAGCAAAAAAAGAATTTAAACTGCCTTTGAGAATCGGGAAACCTCAAGGAGTGGCTCAGCAGGCCGAAGATTTGTCTTGGAGCACTTGTTGCGGGTTGGTTTTGCTCGGATCGGACATGGAAGGCGGCGGAGAGTCGGCTGGCGGAAGATTAAAATCGGGGTTTTTGTCTAAGATAAAGAAAATATTTAAAACATTGGTGCCCTAATGCAAAGGCTTAATAATATAAAAATAAGAGTGGTTGGCGTGGGCGGATCCGGCTCAAACGCCGTTTCCAGGATGAGGACTGCGAAAATCCCGGGAGTAGAATTAATTGCCATTAACACAGACGCCCAAGATCTCCAAAAATCTAGAGCTGATTTAAAATTAAGAATCGGCAAGACCGCCACCCAGGGGCTCGGGGCCGGCATGAATCCCGAAGTCGGCAGAAAATCGGCCCAAGAAAATCAAGCGGAGATATCCGAAGCTTTAAAAGATTCGGATATTGTTTTTATTACCTGCGGACTGGGCGGCGGCACAGGTTCTGGCGCTTCTCCTATTGTGGCGGAAGCCGCTAAAAGCGCGGGGGCGCTTACCATAGCCGTAGTAACCAGGCCTTTTTCTTTTGAGGGAATTGCCAGGAGAAGGATCGCCGAGGCTGCTGAAAAATTGCTTAAAGAAAAAGTTGACAGCCTGATTGCCGTTGAAAACGACAAATTGCTGGCTATTTTAGATCCTCAAACCAGCATCATTAACGCTTTTTGGGTTTGCGATGATGTTCTGCGTCAAGCTGTCCAGGGCATCACAGATCTTATTTTGCTGCCAGGCATTGTCAACGTTGATTTTGCCGACGTGAAAACCATTATGAAAAATTCCGGCACCGCGCTTTTTGGCGTGGGACGGGCAAAGGGAGAAAATCGGGCGGAACTGGCAGCCAGAGCCGCGATTAACTCTCCTTTACTGGATATTTCGCCAAAGGGAGCCAGCGGCGTGCTGTTCAATGTCTCGGGGAGCGATGTTTCTTTGGTTGAAGTGGAAGAGGCTGGGAAAATTATCACTCAAGAAATAAATCCGCAGGCAAAAATAATTTTCGGCGCCATCCAGGACGAAAAATTGAAAAAAGGCGAAATCAAGGTGACCGTCATTGCCACGGGATTTTAAGCGATGAAGCTTGCGGGCGATGAAGCAGCGCCTTCATCTTTCAAGTCCCGCAACGCGGGACGAAGACGAAGAAGAGATTTATCTCTTCGCCTTACAGGCATTTTTTCGCTGATAAAAAATGTCTGTGGATAACTCATTTTTTTAATAGGAAATGCCCTGATTTGACGGGATTTTTCATTGAGGTAAAATAGAGTAATCTTTAAAAACTTCTCTAATTTAAAAGGAGATTTTTTTATCCTTACTTCATCTGTGTTTTTACTACGTAAAAACTCGATTTATGACCCAAAATATAGTTACGAAAGTTCAGAAAAGAGACGGGACGATTGTTGATTTTGATCAAGCAAGAATCACCAATGCTATTTTCAAGGCTGTTACTGCTTCTGGCCAAGGCGACGGCAAAAAATCAAAGCGGGTTTCTGAAAAAGTCGTCAAGATTTTAAACAGAAGGTTCAAGCAAAACGAAATTCCTCAAGTTGAACAAATTCAAGATATTGTTGAAGAGGTTTTAATTTTGGAAGGATTAGTTGAAACCGCTAAGGCCTATATTATTTATCGAGAACAAAGAAGGAGAATTAGGGAAACGATGGGAATTCTTGATGAGTCGGTGGAAATGGTTGATAAATATATTCAAGAGCTGGATTGGCAAGTCAAAGAAAATGCCAATATGGCTTATTCTTTGCAAGGACTCAATCATTACGTCACTTCAGCGGTTACAAAAAAGTATTGGCTGAATAAAATTTATCCGAAAGAAATCAGAGATGCAATTATTGACGGCGATTTTCATATCCATAACTTAGATGCTTTGGCAACTTATTGTGGCGGCTGGGATCTTTATGATTTGTTAATAAAAGGTTTTGGCGGAGTGACGGGAAAGGTGGAAGCAAAACCGGCAAAACATTTAAGGTCGGCTACGGGGCAATTGGTAAATTTTTTCTATACTATCCAAGGAGAATGCGCCGGAGCCGTAGCTATTTCCTCTTTTGATACTTTATTGGCCCCGTTTATCAAATACGATGATTTAAATTACCAACAGGTTAAGCAGGTAATGCAGGAATTTATGTTTAATATGGCAATTCCCACAAGAGTGGGTTTCCAGTGTCCCTTTACAAATATTACGTTAGATATCAACCCTTCTCCGGCCCTGGCAAAACAGCCGGTGATTATTGGAGGCCAGCCGCAAAAAGAAACATATGGCGAATTCCAAGAGGAAATGAATATTTTGAATAAAGCGTTTTACGAGACAATGATTGAAGGTGACTCCAAGGGCCGGCCGTTTACTTTCCCTATTCCGACAATCAATATCACCAAGGATTTCCTTTGGGATGATCCGAATTTGAATTTGATGTGGGAAGCGACAGCTAAATACGGCGTCAATTATTTTTCCAACTTCATCAATTCCGATATGAATCCGGAGGATGTCAGATCAATGTGCTGCCGGCTTCGCCTAAACAATAAGGAACTTATTAAGAGGGGCGGGGGACTTTTCGGCTCTAATCCTTTGACCGGATCAATTGGGGTAGTGACAATTGGCTTGTCGCGGATTGGTTATGTCTCTAAAACAAAAAAAGAATTTTTGGAAAGATTGGGCCATTTGATGGATTTAGCCAAAGAATCCTTAGAAATTAAAAGAAAGGTTCTGGAGGGATTTATGGAAAAAGGCCTTTATCCTTATTCAAGACATTATTTGGAAGGGGTAAAGAAAATGAGAAACCAGTATTTTGGCAACCATTTTTCAACTATCGGTTTGTCTGGAATGAACGAGGCGCTTTTAAATTTTATCGGAGTTGATATTGGCTCTTTGAAAGGGAGGCGGTTTGCTATTGAGGTTTTGAATTTTATGAGAGACAGGCTAGTGAAATACCAAGAAGATACAGGCAATCTTTATAACTTGGAAGCTACGCCGGCCGAATCAACCGCTTATAGGCTGGCTCTAAAAGATAGGGAAAAGTATCCAGATATAATTGCCGCCGGGACAAAAAAAACGCCTTATTATACGAATTCCACTCATTTGCCTGTTAATTATACGGATGATATTTTTGGGGCTTTGAAACTTCAAGATGATTTGCAAACAAGGTACACTGGAGGCACGGTCTTGCATCTTTTTATGGGAGAACGGCTTTATGACATCCAAAGCGTTAAAAATTTAGTTAAAACAACTTTTGAAAAATTCCATCTGCCTTATATCACGATTACGCCAACCTTTTCAATCTGTCCCACTCATGGATATATTGCCGGCGAACACTTCCTTTGTCCTCAGTGCGCTGTTAAACAGCCCTGCGAGGTTTATTCAAGAATTGTCGGATATTTGAGACCGATTCAGCAATGGAATGAAGGCAAAAAAGAAGAATTCAAATGGAGAAGAGAATACCGGAACTTCCAAGAGCTCAAGCTAACCACTTTGCCTCGAGAAAAGATTCCAGCCATAATGAAATGGTTATAGGCGGATTTCAAAAAACCACTCTGATTGATTTCCCCGGTCGCTTGGCGGCTACGGTTTTTCTTTTTGGCTGTAATTTCCGTTGTCCCTGGTGCTATTCTCCGGAATTAGTTTTACCGGGAAGGATGAGAAGCCAGCCTAAAATATCGGAAAAATATTTTTTTGATTTTTTGAAAGAGAGAAGGGGATTGCTTGAAGCCGTGGTAATTTGCGGAGGAGAGCCGACTATCGCCAAAAATTTACCGGAATTTATTGGAAAGATTAAAAAGATTGGATATCTGGTGAAGTTGGACACTAATGGTTCAAATCCGAAAATGCTGGAAGATTTAATTGGCAAGAAATTGATTGATTATGTGGCGATGGACATTAAACAAAGTCAAAAGTCAAATATCAAAAGTCAAAAATACGACGAGGCGACGGGGGTGAAAGTCAACCTAGAAGATATTAAAAAAAGCGTTGAGATAATCAAAAATTCAGGAATTGATTACGAGTTTCGAACGACGGTAGTGCCGGGGATTCATACCAAAGAAGATATTTTACAGATAGTTCGGGATATTTCGCCGGCTAAAAGATATTATCTCCAGAGTTTCCGGCCGGAAAAAACTTTAAACTCTAAATTGGCTAGTTTAAAACCTTATCCACAAGAATTTCTTTTGGAAATCCAGAAAGCAATATCGCCATTTTTTGAAGCTTGCCAAGCAAGATGATATTATGACTGCGTCGAAAATTCTATTATATTTTTGCCTTTCGTTTGTCGGAGGTATTTTTATAAATTCTTTGGTTAAAATTACCCAGCTAATGACGTTCGGGGTTTTAGTTTTGGCAATGATATTAATTTTTGTAGAGTGGCAATATAAAAAATTAGTCTTTGCCGGTTTTTGCGTTTTATTTTTAGTTTTGGGAATTTGGCGGCACCAAGCTGCGGAAGTCCCTGTCTCGTTGGCAGGCGGGCAAAACAATAACGAGATTATTACTTTGACGGGAATAATTATTGACGAGCCGGACATCGGGCTGAAAAGCCAAAAACTCACCATTAAATACTACGAGAACGGTTCTCGCGATATTAGCGGGAAGATTTTAGTTACGACAGGAAGATATCCTGAATATAAATACGGCGACAAACTGGAGCTTGCCGGAAAATTAGAATTTCCTTCAGAAGACGTTAACGGCTTCAATTACAGAGATTATCTCAAAAAGGACGGCATTTATTATGTGATGAGCTTTCCCAAGATTAATGTTCTGGGTTCAGGCTTTGGCAATCCAATAATGAAAGCCCTTTTCTCTTTCAAAAATAAATTTAGAGAAACGGCCCAAAGCCTTATTCCGCCTCCGCAAATAGGATTTTTAGAGGCTTTGGTTTTTGGCAGTGAGCAAAATATTTCTCAAGAATGGAAAGACAAGCTGAATTTAACCGGCACTAGGCATATTGCCGCGGTTTCGGGAATGAATATCACCATTATTTCCGGGCTTATTTTGAATCTGTTTTTGGCGTTTGGCTTATGGCGCCAGCACGCTTTTTTTCTGTCAGTCGCTTTGCTGGTTTTTTATATTTTGATGATTGGAGCTCCGCCTTCAGCTCTTCGGGCGGGCGTGATGGCCGCAATTTTTATGACGGCCCAGCATTTCGGCCGTTTGTCAGACGGCTCCCGGGCGATTGTTTTTGCCTCGGCTTTTATGCTGGCCATGAACCCTTTGCTTTTGCGGCTGGACGCTGGCTTCCAGCTTTCTTTTTTAGCGATGATGGGTTTGATCTATTTGCAGCCGCATTTTTCCGAGTGGCTGAAAAAAATTCCCAATTTTAAATTTTTTCAATTAAGGATGACGCTTTCGGCGACTCTGTCGGCCCAGGTTTTCACCCTGCCGATTTTAATTTATAACTTTGGCTATTTCTCTTCAATTTCAGCTCTTCCCAACATTTTAATCGTTCCTTTTTTGGCGCCTCTGACTATATTGATTTTTATTTCGGGAGCTGGCGGTATGATTTTTTTGCCTTTGGGTTGGCTTTTATCTCTGCCCGTTTTCTTTGGGTTAAGCTATGTTGTCAAAGTAGTTGATCTTTTTTCAAAAATACCATTCGGCTTGGTTAAGCTGGAAAACGTTCATTTTGTCTGGCTTGCCGCGCTTTATCTGGGGTTGGGATTTTTCGTTTGGCGGCTGCAGGAAAGCAAAAAATTAAGATTTCTGCGGTATTAGTGGTAGAATAATAAAACATGGATAAAAAGGCGTGGATTGTTTCGGTGAATATGGGATATGGGCACCAAAGGACGGCTTATCCTTTGCGCGATTTGGCTGTGGGCGGAAAAATTATCAATGCCAACGATTACGAGGGCATTCCCGAGAAAGACAGGAGGATTTGGGTCGGAAGCAGAAAGTTTTATGAATTTATTTCAAATTTCAGCCGGATTCCCTTAATCGGCCCCAGAATTTTTTCAATTTACAATCATTTTCAGGAAATTTTCAGTTTTTATCCTAAAAAAGATCTTTCAGAGCCGAATTTAGCCCTAAGGCAAATATATTCTTTGATAAAAAAAGGCTGGGGCAAAGATCTTATTCTTCGGCTTGGCTCAGGGCAAGTTGAAAAATCTTTGCCGATAATTTCCACCTTTTTCACTCCGGTTTTTATGGCTGAATACTTTAATTATCCTGGAGATATATTTTGCGTGATTTGCGACGCCGATATTTCCCGCGCTTGGGCGCCTTTCAACCCTCGGCAGAGCCGAATCAGATATTTTGCGCCCAATTACCGCGTGGTCAAAAGATTGGCGCTTTACGGCGTCCGTCCGGAAAATATTTTTTTAACCGGCTATCCTCTGCCCAAAGAAAACATCGGCGACGAATCTTTAAACGTTTTAAAAGGTGATTTGCGGCGCCGGCTTTGGCGTCTTGATCCCAAAAGAAAATATCTGGAAAAATATCAGGTATTGGTCAGGGAGAGTCTGGGCGGACTGCCAGAACCCTCTTTGGATCCATTGACGATAATGTTTTCAATCGGCGGAGCCGGGGCTCAGAAAGACATTGCAATAAAAATCGTCAAAAACTTGGCCGGAAAAATTAAAGCCGGCGAAATTAAAATAATTTTGTCGGTTGGCGTAAAAAGAGATGTCAAAAATTATTTTGTAAGAAAACTCGGCGATAAAATAGAAATGATTTTCGGGGATGATATCGGAGATTATTTCAAGAATTTTAATTCCGCCTTAAGAAAAACGGATATTTTATGGACCAAGCCTTCTGAACTCTCTCTCTACTCGGCTTTAGGATTGCCGATTATTATCGCCCCGCCCATCGGTTCGCAGGAAGAATTTAATATGAGATGGCTTTTGAAATCAGGGTTTGGCATAGTCCAGGAAAATCTAAACTATCTTCAGCAGTGGCTTTTTGACTGGTTGAATAACGGCTATCTGGCGGAAGCCGCTATGCAGGGTTTTGTTGAAGGAGAAAAACTGGGGACTTTCAATATTATGAAAACAATCCAAAAATTTTAATAATATATGCTCTGGCTGTTAATCGCTATTTTGGCTTATTTCGTTTTGGCGCTGGTATTTTTGGTTGATAAATATCTTTTGGCCGGCCCCATGCCAAATCAAAAAATCTACTCTTTTTATATCGGTATTTTGGGAGGCGCTGTTTTGCTGTTAATCCCATTTACCAGTTTTTATATTTTAGAGCCATCCTATCTTTTTTTCTCTTTTGTCTCCGGAGCTTCGTTTGTTCTGGGCATCCTCTGGTTTTTTAAGGGGCTTAAATTATACGAGCCATCAAGAATAGTGCCGGCAGTCGGGGGAATTTCGCCGATTTTTACTTTTTTGCTCATTTACTTTTTTTCTGGCGGGAAAGAAGTTTTTGGGCCCATGGAGGCCATTTCTTTCTTTTTGATTATTCTGGGCAGTGTTTTAATCACCCGTAAAAAAGCAAAAAAAATTTCCAGGCAAAGCTTGAAAATTTCCATCATCTCCGCCTTTTTCTTTGCCCTTTCTTTTGTTTTTTCAAAATACGTTTATTCAGAATACCCTTTTTTGCTTGGATTGATTTGGATAAAATTGGGAGGCGTGTTAACGGCTTTAATTTTTCTTTTCGGTAGTCGGTTCAGAAAGGAATTATTCGGGCAGAAAATAGTCCTCCGAAAGAAAACAGTCGCTATTTTTCTTTTAAGCCAAGCGGCTGGAGCTGCGGCTGGAATTTTGCAGAACTGGGCCATTGCTTTGGCGCCTTTGGTTTACGTGGCTTTTGTAAGCGCTCTTCAGGGCTCGCAGTATGGCTTTTTGCTGATGCTCGCCATTTTTCTTTCTTTGAAATTCCCCGAAATTTTAAAAGAAGAAATTTCCCGTAGAACGCTTTTCCAAAAAGTTTTAGCAATTTTATTAATCAGCGGAGGATTGGCAATTTTAACATTTAAATGAGCCGGAGAAAAATGATATTTATTATTTTGTCGCTTCTTGGTCTGGCTTTGGCCGGATATTTTTTCGTCGGCAAGGCAACGCCGGCCAAAGAAATTAACTGGGGAGTCAATTTTTCACAAACATACGCCCAATCTCTTGATCTGGATTGGAAAAAAGCGTATTCGGCCCTGCTGGACGATTTAAAGGTTAGAGACATAAAACTGATTACGCAGTGGGACCTGATTGAGCTAAAAGAAAACGAATACGATTTTGCTGATTTGGATTGGCAGATAAACGAAGCTGAAAAACGGAACGCAAAAATACTTCTGGTAATCGGCATAAAAACCGGCCGCTGGCCCGAATGCCACGAACCCAGTTGGCTGAAAATCCGAAATCCGAAATCCGAAATCCGAAAATCGTATTTGTTGGATTATATTAAAGACATTGTGAATAGATATAAAGATTCTAAGGCAATTTGGGCCTGGCAGGTGGAGAACGAGCCGTTTTTTTCCTTCGGAGAGTGCCCGTGGAAAGACAAGGACTTTTTGAAAGAAGAAGTTAATTTGGTGAAATCCCTTGACCTTAAAAAGCGGCCGGTGGTTATTTCCGACAGCGGAGAATTCTCTTTTTGGATTACGGCCGCCAGGATTGGCGATATGGTGGGGGTGACAATGTATAGAAAGACCTGGTTCAAAGAATTAAAGCGATATATTTCATATCCTTTTTCGCCGGTTTTTTATCAGAGAAAGGCATTCTACATAGATAAAATTTTTGGCAAGAAAGTGTTTGTATCAGAATTGCAGGCGGAGCCATGGGGTCAGGTTTTAGTTCCCGACTTGCCTTTGGCTGAACAGCAAAAAACCATGGACTTGGAAAGGTTCCGCGGGGTGGTTAGCTTTGCCGGAAAAACCGGATTTGACAGATTTTATTTTTGGGGGGCAGAATGGTGGTATTGGCTGAAGGAAAAACAAAATAAACCGGAAATTTGGGATGCCGCCAAAAAATTATTTTGATGGAAATACCATATTATTTGAAAATCGGCCACGCTGGCGATCTAGAGAGCAAAGAAGAGAGGATAGTCTACCGGCTCTTGGAAATTATGCCGGGATTTTTGATTTGGCTTACTTTTTCGGGTATGGTTTTAGCTTCTTTTTTCTGGCCGAAAGGCGCGGCAATTTTCATTATCAGCTTTTGCTTTTATTGGATTTTAAGAACTTTTCATTACTCTTTTCATTTGGTCGCCGCCTATAGGAAAATGAGGGAAAACTTGGAAATTGACTGGCTGGATGAGTTGAATAAATTGCCCGCTTGGCGGGGCATTTACCATTTAGTGGTGCTCCCTATGTATAAAGAGGGATTAGAGATTGTTATGGGCACAATGGAGGCCTTGGTTAATTCCGATTACCCCAAAGACAAAATGATTGTCGCGCTGGCGATTGAAGAAAGGGCGGGCCGCGGAGCAAAGGAAATCGCCGAAATCGTTTCCAGGGAATTTGGCGGTAAATTTTACCGGTTTTTAGTGACTTGCCATCCGCAGAATATCACTGGTGAAATCGCTGGCAAGGGCTCCAATGAAACCTGGGCCGGCCGGCAGGTTAAAGAAAAAATTATTGACCCCTTAGCTATTCCTTACGAAAATGTTATTGTTTCCTGTTTTGATATTGACACCAGGGTTTATCCACGTTATTTCAGCTGCCTTTCTTTTCACTACCTTACCGTCAAAGGCGCCGAGAGAGCCAGTTTCCAGCCCATTCCTTTATATTTAAACAATGTTTGGCAGGCGCCTTTTTTTTCGCGGGTAGTGGCTTTCTCCAATTTTTTTTGGCAGGCCTTGCAGCAGCAGCGGCCAGAGAAAATTATAACTTATTCTTCCCACTCGATGAGTTTTAAGGCTTTGGTGGAAATGGATTTTTGGCAGACCAATGTGGTGTCAGAAGACGCGGGCATTTTCTGGAAAGCGTTTCTTTTTTACGGCGGCGACTATCAAACTATTCCGTTTCATTACCCTGTTTCCATGGATTGCGTTTTAAGCAGGGGCATCAAGGAAACGGCAATTAATCAATACAAGCAGCAAAGGCGGTGGGCTTTCGGATCAGAAGGCATTCCTTATCTTCTGTTCGGTTTTTTAAAGAATAAAAAAATTCCTTTTGAAAAAAAATTCCGCTACGGTTTTTTAACTATTGAAGGGTTTTGGGCTTGGGGGACAAATTCTTTTTTGATTCTTCTTTTGGGCTGGCTTCCATTGGTTCTGGGCGGCGAGCATTTTACCGGAACAAGCTTGGCATATAACTTGCCTGCGCTGACCAGAAATATGATGACAGTGGCATTGGCCGGATTGTTTATTTGCGTGGCTATTAGTTTAAAGACGATTTTTTTGGCGCCAAACCCGCCGCGCCGTCCCAGAAAATTAGTTATGCTGGCGCAATGGCTTTTTTTCCCTGTAGGTTTAATTATTTTCGGGTCCATACCTTCAATTGACGCCCAAACAAGATTGATGCTGGGAAAATATTTGGGCTTTTCCGTTACGGAAAAAACCAGAAAAATATGATATAATAATTTAACAATTTTGGTATGAGCATATATCAGCTTCCAAAGCTTCCAAAATTTAATTTTCCTAAGCTCTGGCGGATCAAAGCTTTTTGGCTTATATTTTCAGTTGTTCTTCTGGCGGCATTTTTCGGTTTTGCGGGCTGGACAGCGAGAGATTATCTCGCGCAATTGAGCGTAAAAGCTCTGCCCCAAGTTGTTGAGAAAGAAACAGTGGTGGAAAAACAGCCGATTTATATTCCCCAAACCACCCAGGAAGAAGCCATAATCAACGTGGTAAAAGAGGTTTCTCCTTCGGCGGTCAGCATTATTATAACTAAAGACGTGCCAGTGCTTGAACAATTTTATTCAAATCCTTTTGATCAATTCTTTGGCCCGGGATTTGACATTCAGATACCCCAGCTGCTTCAAAAAGGAGTTGAAAAGCGAGAAATTGGCGGCGGTTCGGGATTTATTATTTCAGAGGATGGTTTAGTTCTGACAAACAAGCATGTTGTTTCTGACGAAGAGGCCGATTACACGGTTTTTACCACTGACGGAGAAAAATATCCGGCCAAGGTTTTAGCTAGGGACCCGGTCAGAGATTTAGCGGTTTTAAAAATAGAGACGGAAAAAGGGATTGACGACCAGGGCAAACTTTTGGCAAAGCCTTTTCCGGCGGTAAGACTCGGTGATTCTGGCAATCTTCAAATCGGCCAGACAGTTGTCGCCATAGGCAATGCCCTAGGCGAGTTTAAAAATACGGTTTCAGTGGGAGTGATTTCCGGACTGGGAAGAACAGTCACTGCTTCCGGCGGAGGAATTACGGAAACAATTGAGGATGTAATTCAGACCGACGCCGCCATAAACAAAGGAAATTCCGGCGGTCCGCTTTTAAACTTAAAGGGCGAAGTGGTGGGCGTTAATTTTGCGGTGGCCGAATCGGCTCAGAGCATTGGTTTCAGCATACCAATCAACGCGGCGAAAAAAGACATTGAGCAGGTGGAGAAATTAGGGAAAATCAGTTACCCTTTTTTGGGCGTAAGGCATGTTTTGATTAATAAAACCGTAAAGACGGAAAATAATTTGCCAGTGGATTACGGAGCCTGGATTCAAAAAGGAAAGGCTGGGGAACCGGCAATAACTCCAGGTTCGGCGGCTCAAGCGGCAGGACTGCAGGAAGGGGACATAATTTTAGAATTCAACGGCGAAAAAATAACCGTTGATAACGCTCTAACCAAAATTATCGCCAAATACGACGCAGGGGCGAAAGTCAGCCTCAAAATTATCCGCGATGGCAAAGAAAAAAATATTCCCGCGATTCTCGGCGAGCGGAAAGAGTAAGTAAAATTCGGCTAGCGGAATACAGGAATTGGAGACTTGACGATCAGAACAGAAAGTTATTAGCTAGGAATTATTAGCACATTCGTTAGAGAAGGGAGAAGCGATGATGGAAGAATTGACCTGTCTGCGGTGCGACCACTTTCCAGTGTGCCGCATTCACGACAAGGCGATAGAGCAGGGACTCTGGAAGGGTGATATCACTGATTTTTTGCCCAAGAAGCCAAGACCTGCGACTATTATGGTCCAAATAAAGGAGGGGGAGAGCAATGCCAGAGCCAAAAGACTTAGCGCGGTTTTGCGCGATTTTGCAAACCGCCGCGTTAGGCCTTTTTTATTTGGCATGTTGATTTTTAGCGAAATTTTTGCTAGAAAGAAAATAAAGATATGAACGGGAATGCCAATTTCACTCACAAAGCCCAGGAAGCGCTTTTATATGCCCAGGATTTAGCTCGGGAAAAAGGGCAGCAGCAAATTGACGCCCTGCATCTTTTGTACGCTCTACTTTCTCAAGAAGGAAGTGTGATTTTAACCGTGCTTCAGAGGCTCAATGTTGATGTTGACGAATTATTGCGGAAAACAAAAATAGGGCTGGATAAAATTCCAGCCATATCCGCTCCGCAGACCTTCGGCCAGTTTTATCTTACTCAAGATATGGCCAGAATTTTAGACAGGGCAAGGCAGGAAGCGATAAAAATGGGAGACGAATTCATCTCGGTTGAGCATTTGTTTTTAGCGCTTTTAGATACCGAATCCAAGGCTAAAGAAGTTTTTAGCCGGGCGGTTTTTCTAAGACCGGGCGGTTCGGCGCCGACTATTGAGTCGGCAAAATTAGATTACGAAGTTGCGCTAAAACAATTAGCCCAGATCCGAGGCGGCCAAAAGATTACCGATCCAGAACCAGAAACCAAATATCAGGTTATTGAAAAATACGCCCGTAATCTTACCAATTTGGCCAGACAAGGAAAATTAGATCCGGTCATTGGCCGGGAAAACGAAATCAGAAGATTGATGCAGGTTCTTTCGCGCAGAACAAAAAATAACCCTGTTTTAATCGGCGAAGCCGGAGTCGGGAAAACCGCCATTGTTGAGGGGCTGGCCCAAAAAATTATTTCCGGCAATATTCCGGAAAGCTTGAAGGACAAAGAGCTGATCGGTTTGGATTTGGGATCTTTGGTGGCGGGAACAAAGTATCGCGGCGAGTTTGAAGACAGGGTCAAAGCTTTGCTTAAGGAATTGGACAGGGCAGCCGGGCGCTATATTTTATTTATTGACGAGCTCCACACTTTGGTGGGAGCCGGGGCGGCTGAAGGCGCGATTGACGCTTCTACTCTGTTAAAACCGGCGTTGGCTCGCGGCGAGTTAAGGGCGATTGGCGCCACCACCTTAAAGGAGTATCAAAAATATATTGAAAAAGATCCTGCTTTGGAGCGGCGCTTCCAGCCGATTCTGGTGGCCGAACCCTCAATTGACGATACAATTTCTATTTTGCGGGGAATCAAAGAAAAATACGAACTGCATCACGGCGTGAAAATTACCGATCAGGCTTTGGTGGCCTGCGCCCAGCTGTCGGCCAGATATATTACCGACCGGTTTCTGCCTGACAAAGCCGTAGACACAATGGACGAGGCTATGGCTTCTTTACGGCTGGAAATTGAATCGGAGCCGGAAGAATTTGATTTGCTTAAAAAAGAAATTCAAAAACTGGAGATTGAAAAACAGGCCTTGAAAAGCAATGTCAAACGACAAAAGGCGATCGATCGTCAGCTGGCCGACCTTAAAGAAAAAGCCGGGGCATTGGAGGCAAAGTGGCGTTCGGAAAAAGAAATAATCAACAAAATCCGGAATTTTAAAAAAGAAATTGATACTTTGCGCTTTGAATCAGAAAGAGCTGAAACGCAAGCTGATTTGCAAAAAGTGGCAGAATTAAAATACGGCAAAATCCCCCAGCTTTTAAGGGAATTGAAAGCCGCGGAAAGAAAGCTAGTCGGCTTTCAGAAAAACCGGCCGGTTTTGAAAGGGGAAATTACCGAAGAAGAAGTGGCAAAAATTATTTCCCGTTGGACCGGCATTCCGGTTACCCGTCTTCTGGAAGAAGAGGTGAAAAAATTGGAGAATATGGAAGACCTTTTGGAAAAAAGAGTTATCGGCCAGAGAGACGCTATTACAGCGATTGCCAACGCTATTCGCCGGGCGCGAGCCGGCATTTCCGAAGAGAATCGGCCCCTTGGATCTTTTATGTTTTTAGGGCCGACCGGCGTGGGAAAAACCGAAACCGCCAGGGCCTTGGCCAAATTTTTGTTCAACGACGATAACGCTTTGATCAGATTGGATATGTCTGAATATATGGAAAAGCACACGGTTTCAAAAATGATGGGTTCGCCTCCAGGCTACGTCGGCTATGAAGAGGGCGGCCAGCTTACTGAAAAAATCCGGCGGAGGCCTTACTCCGTAATTTTGCTTGACGAAGTTGAAAAGGCTCATCCTGAAGTTTTTAATATTCTTTTGCAGGTATTGGAAGATGGCCGGCTGACTGACGCCAAAGGCCGAGTCGCTTCTTTCAAAAACTCTATTTTGATTATGACTTCCAACGTCGGATCGGACGTAATCGCTAGGGAAGCGTCTATGGGATTTATCGGGAAAGACACGGAAAAAGGCGAACGCGAATCTTTGAGAGACAAAGTGATGACTTCTTTAAAAGAAAATTTCCGGCCGGAGTTTTTGAATAGGATTGATGAAATTATTATCTTCAATTATTTAGACAAGCCGGAAATAAAGAAAATTGTGGAACTGGAGCTCCAAAAAGTTATTAACCGGCTTCAGGCTAAAAAGATTGATTTGGATATTGCCGAATCCGTCAAAGAGTTTTTAGCTGAAAGAGGTTTTGACCCTAATTTGGGAGCCAGACCACTGAAAAGAGTTATTCAAAAGCAGGTTTTAGATCCTTTATCACTGAAGATTGTTTCTGGCGAAATCGGCGAAAAAGACAGAATACTGGTTGGTCTTGAAAACAGCCGTATAGTCTTTAAGAATGCCAAGAGCGGGTTATTATCGCAGCGGCCAAGAGAAAAAGAGCTAATTTTCAGATGATGTCTCAAACCTTTAAAAATCTTTTAAAAATTTTAGGTTTTTTTATTTTGGCTATGGCCGCCGCGATTCTGGCCAATCAAGCAGTCTGGCCTTATCTGGCTGAGCGGCCGGTTTACATTACGGAAAAGAAAGAAATTTTTATCCAGGAAAATACCGCCCTGACAGACGCTATCGCCAAAGCGGAAAAATCAATTGTCGGCGTCAAGACTAAGATTAAAAGCGGCCAGCTGCTTGAAGGATCGGCGTTGTCTTTAACCGCCGACGGCTTGGCCATTACTCTGGCTGATTTGGTGCCTTTGGGCGGCAATTTCGTTTTTTTTGATTCTGAAGGAAACGCCACCAGCAGTTTGCCTTTCCAGATTTTAAAAAGAGACTCAAAAGCAAATTTAGCTTTGGTGAAGCTGGGGGGAGTCAATCTTTCTTCAGTCAGCTTTTCAAGCTTTGAAGAAATAAGGCTGGGCGAAAGGGTTTTTTTGGTCGGCGTTTCATCGGATCAAAAAATAATGGTTAACGAAGGCATTGTAAAAAGTTTAAATAAGGATAATATTGAAACAAATATAATAGAAAAGGCGAATTTAGCCGGCAGTCCTTTGTTTGACATTGAAGGCAATCTTCTTGGTATAAATACTATTGCCAAAGACGGCAGGGTAAACGCTATTCCAGTAGCGATTATCAGGCAGTTCACCGGTTTTTAGAACCTTACCAAAAATTTTTATAGGAGTATACGCATGAAGGAAAAGAAATTAAAACACGTAGATCCTGAATTTCTGAAAACGATATTAATTGAATATCGGGCGAATGTTTTTGCGATGAGGGATATTTTAAAGTGTGTAGGGTTTAGAGCCACGATCAATGCGCTTTCCGGTTTGATTCGGAAAAAACCGGATTTAATGAGAATGGCTCGCGCCTTCGGTCAGCAAAAGTTTTTTGCTGACAGCGCGTACCGTTCTCGTCAGGCAGACCCCAAAACAGAAAAGCAGATAATAGCAGCGGGTCTGAAGGAAGGCCTCACGCCCCGAGAAATAGCTAAGAATGAGGATCTGCCCGAAAGCAGGGTTATCAGCATCGCCAAAATTATTATAGCCGACTCTGCCAGAGGGCTTACGAAAATAAATCCGCGGTTCAGATTTGGAAGCACTACCATAGGTCGTAAATAAGAGATCGGACATTATTGAGGCTTGACACAGGGGCAGCCAGACGTTATAAAAAAATTAGAAGTCTTTTTAGAGGTCTTTTAAAGGAGGCGAATATGGCTTGGTATCTTTGGATTCCAATTGGGCTTGCGGCGTGGCTTGTGGCGTGGCTTTTGGTAGCATTATTTTTATGGCTGAAGGTCGGACGCTACACCGGGTTTTACACTCGGTAGACTCGGTAGACTCGGCGAAACATGCGGTGGGGAAGGATTCTTAACAAATCCCCGCCGCTTTTCTATTTGATATTGAGGGGAATCCGATTCCACTCAATATGCTCAAAATGCTATAATAAATTTATTATGTACGGCTATTGGCATACCTATAATCGGGGCGTAGAAAAAAGAAATGTTTTTTTGGGGGAAGCAGATTGCTTTCGAGGCGTTCACGATCTTTACGAATTTAACGACGTAAATATCGTAGTTAATCTTGACCGTCGCCTCCGTGTTGGGAAAAATGAGGGGAATCGGATTCCACTCAATAAGCCGAGAGAATTATTGGTTGATTTGTATGTTTGGTGTCTAATGGATAATCATTATCATTTGTTTTCTTCGCCGAAAGAAAAGGATAATTTAGCGAAGTTCCATCAAAAATTTGGAGTAGGATACACTAATTATTTTAATCTAAAAAATAAAAGAAGCGGAGTTCTATTCCAAGGAAAATATAAAAAAGTTGAAGTGAAAAATGACGCTCAATTAGGGCATTTAATTTGTTATATTCATTCTAATCCTTTGAATCTATGGAAGCCAGACTGGAAAGAGAGGGGGCTTACTGATTTAGAAATCCGAGATGCGATAGAATTTTTGATAGACAAGAAAAATCGTTGGTCTAGTCACCAGGATTACTGGGGGATTAAAAACTTCCCCTCTTTAATAAATACCGATTTTTTATTCAACTTTTATGGCGGCCCAGGGGGTTATCGAAAATTTTTTGTTGATTGGCTTCAGCAGTATAAGAAAAACCTTAATTTGTTTAGCGACGTAAAGATTGATTGAGTGGAAAAGATTGATTGAGGGGAATCCGATTCCGCTCATTTATACACAAGGAGGGGGATTGTCCCATAGTTTTATTATTTGTAAAATAAAATATGGTGAAAAAAATCGGAATTTTAATTTTTGTTTTAGTTTTAGCCGGAGGTAGCTTTTTTTATTGGCAACAGAACCAAAAAGACATCAGTAGGCTGAATAAAAACTTGCCCAAAGGCGTGAAAGTGGAAAAAAGCTTGATTGGTTTCGGGAATGAGTACAAAGTGGTCAATAAAATAGACGGATACGAGTTTAAAATACCAAGGGAGTGGAACGGATTAGAAGAAATTGAATATAT
>JAZDGI010000016.1:0-2420 GCA_043807085.1 bacterium
AAAAATTTTGTTTTCGTGCTTTTAATCCTGATTGTCATATCGGCGGTTTTTTCCTTGTTTTCCCAATCCGCCGAGGAAAAACAAATTTCCATCACCCAGCTCGCCCAAGATATCAATCAAGATAAAGTTAAATCCATAACTATAAATGGAGACAGTCTTCAAGTCACCTATCTGGATAATTCGCAGGTAAAATCAACAAAAGAGAGCGGCAACGACCTCAGTCAAATATTGCTGAATTACAATGCCGACAAGGCCAAACTGAATCAGGTTTCTATTAATATTGTTTCGGCAAACGGCACTTGGGGCTGGCTGGGCCCGATTTTGCTTTCCGTTGTTTTGCCGCTTTTGCTCTTTGGAGTTTTCTTTTTTATGATTTTCCGCCAGGCCAAAGGCGGAGCCAACCAGGCCTTTGATTTCACTAAAGCCAAGGCCAGACTATTCGGCGCCGGAGGCCAGCCTAAAGAAAAAATCACTTTCAAAGACGTGGCCGGTTTAAAAGAAGCTAAACAGGAGCTTGAAGAAATTGTTGACTTTCTGAAAAATCCTAAAAAATATCTGGAAATCGGCGCGAGAATTCCCCGCGGAGTTTTACTGGTGGGCCCTCCGGGAACGGGAAAAACGCTTTTGGCCAAAGCCATTGCCAACGAAGCCGGAGTGCCGTTTTTTTCCATTTCGGGATCGGAATTTATAGAACTCTTCGTGGGAGTGGGTGCCAGCCGAGTGCGTGATTTATTTTTGCAGGCCAAAAAAACAGGAGGAGCCATAATTTTTATTGATGAGAGAGACAGCATAGGCCGGACCAGGGGAGTCGGCGTCACCGGCGGCCATGAGGAAAGAGAGCAAACATTAAACCAGATTTTAGCCGAGATGGACGGCTTCGAACGTGAAGACGGCCGGGTGGTCATAGCCGCCACAAACAGGCCCGACGTCCTTGACCCGGCACTATTGCGGCCGGGCAGATTTGACAGAAGAATAGTTTTGGATTTGCCAGACATCAACGACCGGGAAGAAATTTTAAAAATTCATTGCCAGGGAAAACCCCTGACACCAAATGTCAACCTAAGAGAAATCGCCGAAAGAACTCCCGGATTCTCCGGAGCAGATTTGGCAAACCTGGCAAACGAAGCGGCTATTCTGGCGGCTAGAAGAGGAAAGCATCAAATTTTCCAGGAAGAACTTTTAGAGTCCATTGAAAAAGTATTATTGGGTCCCGAAAGGAAAAGCCATGCTCTGTCAAAAAAAGAAAAAGAGATAGTCGCCTTTCACGAAGCGGGCCACGCTTTGGTTTCTTCATTCTCGCCGATGTCAGAGCCCGTCAGAAAAATTTCCATTATATCCAGGGGCATGGCTGCCGGATATACTTTAAAAATGCCGGCCGAAGAAAGAAAACTGAAAACAAAAACCGAATTCCTGTCTGAAATAGCCACTTTATTGGGAGGATATTGCGCCGAATTGATTAAATTCAAAAATATGACGAGCGGATCGGCCAATGATTTAGAGCGAGCCTCTTTTTTGGCAAGAAAATTGGTCAAAGAATACGGCATGTCGCGCTTCGGCCCGATCGTTTTCGGCGAAAGAGAAGAATCGATATTCTTAGGACAAGAGTTCGGCGAATATAAAAATTATTCCGAAGTGGTTTCTGGCCAGATTGACAAAGAAGTGGCAAAATTCATTAATAGCGCCAGAGCTGCGGCTCAAAAAATCCTGAATAATAAAAGAACTCTCTTAGAAAAAATAGCTAAAACTCTGGTTGAAAAAGAAACCATTGAAAAAGAAGAGTTTGAAGAATTGATTTCCGGTAAAAAACCTGCTATAAAGATACCCGAAAAGAAGAAATCAATAAAGGTAAAAGTCAGGAACTTTTAATTTTGGGGCGGCACGTAAAATCGCTTCGCGATTAGCGTGCCAGCCCCGTTAATTTACCGGGTAAATTTTACGGGGCACATAGCTCCCGCCTTCGCTAAGGCTTCGGCGGGCAAGCAGCGGCAGACAAGGGCGTGTAGCTCAGTGGTAGAGCATGTCACTTATAATGACAGGGTCGAAGGTTCGATCCCTTCCACGCCCACTTCGACTCGCTCCGCTCGCTCAGTGCTTTCAGCACAAAAGCGAAAAAAAGTACCTGAGCCAGTCGGAGGACAATCTTAAAATATATTATACGGGCGGTTAGCTCAATGGCAGAGCGCGTACTTGACGAAGCGTTATTAGTACCTTAAAATAATGATAGAGTAGTATCGCTTCTTAGGTTCAACAAAATGCAAATAGATTTAATAAAAAAGGCCAAAGCCATACATTTACGAAAAAAAGGGCGCAGTATTCGCGACATTGAGAAAATTTTAGGAGTAGCCCGCTCCACCCTTAGCGGATGGTTTAAAAATGTTGAATTAACGCGAGAGCAAAAAGAAAAATTATATCAAAATTGG
>JAZDGI010000017.1:0-11057 GCA_043807085.1 bacterium
CGTTTGAGCAATACCCACTATATCCTTTCCCTGGATGGCAATGGGAATTGATTGATGCTGAATAGGGGTCGGCGTCAAATAATGAATCTTTTTCAAAATTTCAAGAATCCCCGGCGCGATCCCGAGACCATAAAAATTTAATTTTGACTGTTGGTTTGCATTCTCCATAACTGGGCGTTTGTGCTAAGTTGTGCTAAGCCGGGCTTAGCACATTCCGAGATTTTTCTTACCGCCTACCTCTTTTATCTTACCAAAAAATCGCCCTTTTGGCGATTGAGTGGAATCCGATTCCGCTCACTTTCTCATTTTTTTCTTTTTCTCTCTAAGGCTTTTACTCCTTTTTCGCTAAAGCCGAAGTGATGAGCGATTTCGTGCCAAACGGTATTCCTGACCAATTCCTTGATCTCCTCAAACGTTTTAGCGGAATTCTCAATCGGCGCCTGAAAAATGGTGATTTTGTCTGGTAAATTCATTCCGAATCCCCTGCCCCAGCCGGTTTTAGGAATGCCCTGGTAAAGCCCTAAAAAAGGGCCGTTTGGCGAACCCTGTTCCACTATAACCTCTATATTGTCCATTTTCCGGCGAATACTCTCTGGCAAAGATTCTATTGCTTCTGCTACCAATTTTTCAAAGTCGGCTTCTTTCATCTTAATTTAATCTCCAGTCCGATAATTTGCGCGATAACGATTGAAATGACTAGCTGTATCATCTTTTTATTTGGTTGCGGGAAGCCGGGCTTACCACAATCCTGGCGGCAAATTATTTAATTCCTTTTTATAAAAATCGATCCTATGGCGAAATTCAAGCGGATTGGCTCTCTTCAAATAACTGCCGACTGTATCAGCGAAGGCTAACAAGATTAACTCTACATATATGCTTGAAAATTTCTTTTTGAAATTTTTGTATTCTTTCTGAAAATCCTTGCACCCCAAACCAATAATATCATGTATTACGCCATGATTCCTGACCATATCTATGATAATTTTGGATTCTTTTTGAGAGAGACTGAAACGTTTTAATATCTTTTCTGTTTTTAAGGCCCCTTTCCTTTCATGACCCGGGCAACCCCTAACTCCGCCGCCTAAATCAGTAATTGTTTCTGTTTTGCCAATATCATGCAGTAATGTGGCGACATATAACAAACTTTTTCTTGAATTTTTATCAACGATTTTATTCAAGGCTTGTCTGATTCCTCTCTTTGAATTCCGAATAATTTTTTCTAAGCTGCAAAAAACAGAAAGCGTATGATCAAAGACTGCCTCTCTGTCATGCCAAGGACTATTTTCAACAACCTTTTTAAGCTCATAGAATTCCGGTATTAATTTAACCAATCTCCCGCTTTTTATATTCCTTCTGTTAATTATTGAGATGTTTACTTTGTCCATATGATATTTTTTATATGAAGCTGGACATCATACAATCCTGGCGGAGGGGGCGAGATTTGAACTCGCGAACCCTTGCGGGTTGCGCGCTTTCCAAGCGCGTGCACTAGGCCACTATGCGACCCCTCCATTTATTAAATTGCCATTTCCCGCAGGGCTTTGATTCTTTGCTCTATCGGAGGGTGGGTCAAAAATAAAGATGACAAGCTTTTCCCCCGAAAAGGACTGGCGATAAAAAGGTGGGCATTGGCCGTGGAAGCGATTCTCATCGGATTTTTATCAGCTGAAATCTTTTCCAAAGCCCTGGCTAATCCTTCGGGAAAGCGAGTCAGCAAAGCTCCGGATGCGTCAGCCAAAAATTCTCTTTTCCTGGAAATGGCCATCTGAATCAGCAGAGCTATCAGCGGCGATAAAACCGCCAAGACTATGCCGACCAAAGCCAAAATTGAACCCATCTGCCCGCTTCTATCATCCCTTTTTCTCAAGCCGCCAAACCACATTGACCTTAAAAACCAATCAGAAATAATACTAACAAATCCAACCAAAACCACAACTAACGTCATTAAAAGCGCGTCTTTATTGCCAATGTGCGATAGTTCGTGGGCAATAACTCCCTCTAATTCTGCCTTATCCAGTTTTGCCAAAAGACCCTGCGTTATGGCGATGACAGCGTGATTTTTGTCGCGGCCGGTGGCAAAAGCGTTAGGCTGCAATTCGGGAATAATATAAATCCTAGGCAAGGGCAGGCCCGAGGCAATGCATAAATTCTCCACGACCCGATAAAGTTCGGGGCTGTCTTTTTTTTCAATAAGTCGGGCTTTAATCAGAGATAAAACAATTTTATCCGAATACCAAAAACTGATTAAATTCATTGAGAGGGCGAAGATAACGGCAAAAACAAGAATGCTCGGATTCTGGAAATACTGGCTGAACACCCAGCCCAAGCCGATAATAAAAACCAAAAATAGGCTAACAAGCAGCCATGTTTTGCGGACATTGGATTCAGCGTGAGTATATAGCGTGGCCATTTAGAAATTAACCTTGACCGGTTCTCTGGCGGCTCCCCCTTCTATCTCAAAGAATTCTCCTTTCTTAAAGCTGAAAACAGAAGCGATGATGTTTATCGGAAAACTCTCAACTTTATTATTCAGCTCAAGAACATTGCTGTTGTAAAAACGCCGAGCCGCCCGGATTTTGTCTTCAGTGTCAGTCAGCTCTTTCTGAAGTTCAAGAAAATTGGCCGAGGCCTTTAAGTCAGGATAATTTTCAGCCACGGCAAAAAGACTTTTCAAGGCGCCGGATAAGATATTTTCCGCCTGGCCTTTTTCTTTTATTGTGCCGGCGCCAATGGCTCTTGCCCTAGCCTCGGTCACTTTTTCAAAAAGCTCTCTCTCGTGGCTGGCATAACCCTTGACGGTTTCCACTAAATTAGGGATTAAATCGTATCTCCTTTTCAGCTGGACATCAATATCAGCCCAAGCCTCCTTCGCCCTGTTGCGCAAAACAATCAAGCGGTTATAAGTAAAGATCAGCCAAAGAGCTAAGACTCCAAAAACTATTGATGTAATAATGATTGTTGTGTTCATATTTTTTATTATAACTAAAAACTCTCCCGGAAGCAACCAGAAGAGAGTTTAGCTCAAAAATCAGAGTATATTTTTAGTATTCTCCCATTGGCGGCATTCCCATTCCCTTTTCTTTCTTTTCCTCCGGGAGTTCGGCAACAACAGCCTCGGTAATTAAAAGCATTGAAGCGGCTGACGCCGAGTTTTCCAGGGCTAATCTGACAACCTTTGTCGGATCAACGATTCCCGAAGCAATCAGGTCTTCATACTTCATCGTTTCAGCGTTAAAGCCGTAGGCTCCTTCGTGCTTTTTTATTTCTTCAGCCACAATCGCTCCGTCCAAACCCGAATTTTCTGCAATCTGCCTGACAGGCATTTCCAAGGCTTTTCTCAGGATATTCAAGCCGGTTTTTTCATCGCCTTCCAGCGATAATTTTTCTATAGCCGGAATGCATCTTAACAAAGCCACGCCGCCGCCAGCTAAAATTCCCTCTTCTATGGCGGCTCGGGTAGCGTTTAAAGCGTCTTCGGTTTTCTTTTGTTTTGCTTTTTGCTCTACTTCCGTGGCTGCCCCAACTTTAATGACTGCCACGCCGCCAGCTAATTTAGCCAGCCTTTCCTGTAATTTTTCTTTGTCAAAACTGGATTCAGCTTTAGCTATTTCAGCTTTAATTTGTTTGATTCTGTCGGGAACATTCGTGGCCGCGCCTCCGCCTCCGATAATAGTTGTCTTATCTTTGGAGGCAATAACTTTGGACGCTTGGCCAATTTCTTTTTCTATGGTAGCTGATTCCAATTTCAGTCCTATTTCTTCAGAAATTACCAAACCGCCGACAACAGCTGTAATATCTTCCAGTATTTCTTTTTTTCTGTCGCCAAAACCAGGCGCCTTGACAGCCAAAGTATTAAATACTCCCCGCAGTTTATTAACAATCAAGGTGGCTAACGCCTCCCCTTCAATATCCTCGGCAATAATGACTAAATTTTTGTTTCCTGTCTGGGCGATTTTTTCCATCACCGGCAAAATATCGGCAATGGCCGAAATCTTTTTATCGGTCACTAAAATATAAGGGTTTTCCATTACAGCTTCCATTCTTTCAGTATTAGTCACCATATAGGGAGAAGCGTACCCTCTGTCAAGCTGCAGTCCCTTGACGATTTCTTTTTCTGAAACGGATTTTTTTGATTCTTCCACAGTGACAACGCCATCTTTGCCGACTTCGTCTATAACCTCGGCGATCATATTGCCGATTTCTTCGGTCCCGCCTGAAATAGTCGCCACCTGGGCAATCTCCTCTTTTTTGGAAATGGTTTTAGCCATTTTTTTCAAACACTCAACGATTGCCGCCACCCCTTTGTCAATTCCTCGTTTTAAAGCCAAGGGATTGGCTCCGGCCGCCACGTTCTTTAAGCCCTCGGTAGTAATGGCCTGAGCCAAAACCACGGCTGTGGTTGTGCCATCGCCGGCAGAATCATTGGTTTTTTCCGCCACTTCTTTGATTATTTCCGCCCCTAAATTTTCAACTCTATCTGGCAGTTCTATTTCTTTGGCAATAGTCACGCCGTCATCGCAAATTTCAGGAGCGCCAAAGCCTTTGTCCAAAACAACATATCTGCCTTTTGGGCCCAAGGTGACTTTTACGGCGTTAGAAATTTGGTCTACGCCGGATTTTAATTTTTTTCTAGCCACCTCGTCAAATAAAATTTGTTTAGCCATTTTGTTTAGAAATTAGAAATTAGAAATTTCGCGATTATTCTATAATCGCGAGTATGTCTTCTTCCTTCGCTATTAAATATTCTTTATCCTCAACCTTTATTTCGTTTGGCCCGTATTTGGTGAATAGGACCCTGTCGCCGGCTTTTACTTCCAGGGGAATATATTTTCCCATTTCATCTTTTTTACCAGGCCCGGCGGCAATCACCCTGCCTTGCTCCGGCTGTTTTTCTGCGGTTTCGGGAAGTAAAATCCCCGACTTTGTTTTTTCCGCCTCTTTTATCGGCTCAATCAAAATATGATCGGATAATGGTTTGATTTGCATATTTGTTAATTATTAACCGAGCTTAATATTATCAGTCATTATCGCTGACTGCTAATCGCTATTTGATATTAAAAAAAACAAAAAAGTTTGTCAAGCCCTCAAGGCGCCGCTATTCTATTTAAAACAGAGATGTGAACCTCCGGGAGGTTCGCATCTTTAGTTTGATGCGGGTTTTAGGTATTTGCCGGTCCAGCTGGCTTTTGATTTGCTGATATCTTTAGCCGCGCCTTCAGCCACAATATAGCCGCCCTTATCCCCGCCTTCCGGGCCCAAATCTATCACCCACTCCGCATTGCGGATAAAATCAATGTTATGCTCAACCGCCACAACAGTATTGCCCTTTTGCACTAACCCGTATAGCACCTGAATTAATTTTTTGATGTCTTCAAAATGCAATCCGGTGGTCGGCTCGTCTAATATATACAAAGCCTTGCCCGCGGATTTTCTGGATAATTCTGCTGCTAGCTTTACCCTCTGCGCCTCGCCGCCAGACAGAGAAGGAGCTGGCTGACCAAGCTGAAGATAGCCCAAACCGACATCGCACAAAGTTTTCAGCTTCTGAAAAAGAGGAGGGATGTTTTTAAAAAAATCCGGCGCCTCCTCAATAGTCAGCTCCAGAATATCCGCGATGTTTTTATCGCGATACCTAATAGACAAAGTTTCTTTATTAAATCTTTTGCCTTTGCACTCCTCGCACTCTATGTAGACATCGGGCAGGAAATACATTTCAATTTTTTTTACCCCCTGGCCCTCGCAGGCCTCGCACCGACCGCCTTTGATATTGAAAGAAAAACGGCCCGGACCATAGCCCCTGGCTCTTGCTTCCCGATTTTGCGAAAACAAACCGCGGATATGACCGAAAGATCCGGTGTAAGTGGCAGGATTTGACCTTGGAGTCCGGCCTATTGGCGACTGGTCAACCAAAACCACTTTGCTTAAATTCTCAATCCCCAAAATCGCCTTATGAGATCCAGGCGCTTCTTTGGCGCGGTAAAATTTTTTCAGCAGGGCTTTAGCTAAAATATCGTTCACTAAAGACGACTTTCCAGAACCTGAAACCCCAGTAATGCAGACAAATCTTCCTAGGGGGATTTTAACGTCAATATTTTTAAGATTGTGCTCTTTGGCGCCCTTGATAATTAAGGATTTTTGGAGGTTCGATTTTTGGAAATCCAATTTCTTCGAGGAAGTCGGATTTCCCGACATCTCGACTTTTTTTCGACCAGCTAAATAATCCCCGGTCAAAGTATGGCTCTTGAGAAGCTGATTTGTCGTTCCTTCAAAGATAATTCTTCCGCCGCGCTTTCCAGCGCCCGGGCCCACGTCTATAATCCAATCAGCCGCTTTAATTGTCTGGGGATCATGCTCAACAACAACCACGCTATTTCCCAAATCTCTTAATTCTTTTAAGGTTTTAATCAGTCTTCCTTGATCTCTGGCGTGAAGGCCGATTGACGGCTCGTCTAAAATATACAAAACGCCGGTAAGCTTTGAACCGATTTGAGTGGCTAATCTTATTCTTTGCTCTTCACCGCCAGCTAAAGTGTCGGCTCGCCTGCTTAAAGACAGGTAGTCCAAGCCCACATCAATCAAAAACTGAAGACGGTTGAAAATTTCTTTAATAATCGGCTGGCTGATCTTTAATCCTGAAACCTGATTTTTTTCAAAAAACTTTTTCGCCTCAATAATGTTCATCTCAACGATCTGGCTTATTGAATTCCCGGCGAACTTAACCGATAAAGCTTCCGGTTTCAGTCTTTTGCCGCGGCACTTTGAGCAAATTTTTTCTACCATATATTGATTTATTTCTTCTCGCGCGTATTCAGAGTCGGTTTCATGAAGTCTTTTTTCCAGCCAAGGAATTACGCCCTCCCACCCTTCAGCTCCATATAAAATCAAATTAATTTTTTCTTTGGGCAAATTTTTGACCTCTTCGTCCAAGTCAATCTTTTCTTTTTGGGCAAGCTCTTGCAACTTATACCAAAAAAATCCCTGCCGGCCGATTTTGTGCGAAGCTCTGGCCCAGGGAAAGATCGCGCCTTCGGCAATAGTCAAATTAAGGTTTGGCATAACCAGCTTTGGGTCAGCAATTAATCTTTCGCCCAATCCCTGGCAAGCTGGGCACGCGCCAAAAGGCGAATTGAAAGAAAAAAGCCGCGGCTCCAATTCAGGCAAAGAAAGGCCGCAATCTTCGCACGCAAACCGCTCGCTGAAAACAAAATTATTAACCATAACAACGCCCTTGCCCAGTTTTAAGCCTGTTTCCAAAGAATCAATTAATCTTGATTTGTCCAAATCTTTGGCCAAAACTAACCGGTCAACGACCGCCTCAATATCGTGTTTTTTGTTTTCGTCTAATGTTTTAGCCAACGCCTCTTCCAGCAAATAAATTATTCCGTCAATTCTGATTCTGACAAAACCTGCCTTTTGAATTTCTTCCATAGTTCCTCTGTGCTCGCCTTTTTTGCCGCGGACAACCGGCCCTAAAATGACGATTTCTGAATTCTTAGGTATTTTCAGAATTTGTTCCACGATCTGATCAACAGTCTGACGCGAAACCAATTTTCCGCATTTTGGACAGTGCGGCTTTCCCGTTCTCGCAAATAAAAGGCGGAGATAGTCGTATATCTCCGTGATCGTGCCGACGGTTGACCTTGGATTATGCGCCCCCTTTCTCTGGTCAATGGAAATAGCCGGAGAAATCCCTTCAATTTTATCTACGTCGGGCTTATCCATTACTCCCAAAAATTGGCGGGCGTAAACCGACAAAGATTCCACATATCTTCTTTGCCCCTCGGCGTACAAAGTATCAAAAGCCAAAGACGATTTTCCAGAACCCGAAAGTCCGGTGATGACCACCAGCTTATTTTTTGGAATATCAACGTTAATATTCTTTAGGTTGTGAACTCTGGCCCCGCGAATTTTTATATAATTCTCCGTCATCCCAGTCGTTTATCATACTCAATTTTCCGGAAAATTTCAATCCCGCCTTCAACCTCGCAATTTGAAGGTCTGGCAGAAATGTTTTTATTTCGCGAACCACGCGCCTTGGGAGTCCACGCAATCCGCTTTTTGTTTTTCTTTCTTCTCAAAATTAGCGCAAATCAAATAATCTCTGCCGTCTGGCTGAAGCGCGTATTCATAGGACAAATTGGTCAGTGGATCTTTCGGCGCGGCACCGCCGAAAACTAATTTTAAATCTTCCAATGAAGCAGGATAAACATTGTTTTCAAAATAATAGTAATCCAAAGATACCTGGATTGACCTTAAATCACTTTCCCGCATAGCATCGCGCGCTTTTTCTCTTGCCCCGCCCAAAGAAACCAATGTAATAGAAGTTAAAACCCCTAAAATTGCCACAACTACCGGAATCCCCAGAACCAATGTAATTATTTTTTTTGTTTTTCTACTCCAATCCGCCAAAAACCACATCAATATCAGCCCGGCAAGCGGAATCAAAGCAAGAAAAATAATAGTTAAAATGTTTTCCCATTCAGATTCCTTTTTCTCGGATTGCTGATTTTCCATTTTTACCTTCCGAATAATTTATTAACTTCTTCGTTAAGTTTCAAAAGCGCGCTGGAAATATCTGCCAGCTGATTTTCAGGGATCAAAAATGATGTTGGCCCGACAACAATACTGAAATAGTTATCGCTGGAATCGTTGGCAATTACCGCAGCTCCCAAGATTGCTTCGTTAACTCCATCAACTCTTATCTTGTATTTTCGCGGTAAAGAAGTGCCAGGCAATTGATTTCCAATCTTCCAATTAAAATACCCTGCATCAGCAGATATAAAACCATCGTAATCGGTAACATAATTAGTGGAGCCGGAACCGAAAATTGTATCATCGTAGATATAAATACGAACATATTTAACATTATTTGCTTGCCACTTAACTTGCACAATGTCTCCGACTTGCCATGTTTCCCCGCCGTTGGGAGATAAAACGGTGATGGAGGGGGTGATAGGAGCAAAAGCGCCGTTGCGACATTCATAGCCTGCGGGCGGGGATGATCCAAGAGCGCCAAGCTTTCCAGCCGAATTAACGAAAGCTTCGTTAAGCTGTGCTAAGCTGACACAATGATCGTAAAAAGTAGTGAAGCTATCGCTAGTAGGCTTGCAAAAGGCTGAATTTGGCTCTGTTCCATAAAGGCAGGGACCGCCGCCAATATAATCCCCTTTCCCTACGCCAGCCGTAAAGAGATCCGGATATTTTTCAGGGGTAACAGGATAAGAAGGTATGCCAAACGTATAGTCTGGGCTATTGTCTGAATCCGTAGCTTTTACTGCCGTGATGCTGAAATAGTTGTCGCTTTCGTCGCGAATGGCGTTGTATCCAATATCGATTTTATAGCTGCTATCTCCTAAGTTAATATTTTCTGGCACCGTCCAAGAATACTTTGAAATAGAGACGGCAATGCTAGGAATTATTGGGATAGCTGTCGGACCTGCTTTATAATCCATGAGGTATATGCCAACCTTTTCCAGCCCGACTGATTGCCAGCTGATTGTATATGTTTTTCCTTTTTCCCATTTTTCCCCGCCGTTGGGCGACATGACGGTGACAAAGGGCTGAGCAGAGGCAAAATAATACACAGCGGTGCTGTTTGTATTAGCTCCAGCTCCGCAAACTTCGCCGCCAGCGCAAACTAAAAGCGTGTAATTGCCGCTAGCCGTAAAAATACTGGAGTTAATAGTGGTTATTTGAGTGGTCGTCGGGCTGGTAACGTTTAGATTCTGATAAAACAATTTTTTGGAGTCATCGCTTTGTCTAACCACATACAAATCAACATAATACGGAAACGTATTATTATCCGCCCGGTTGATTTTCAGATTAATCGCATCCCCGGTTGAATAATTGCTTTTATCCGTGGTCATAAAGAATCCGGGATAAGAAATGGTCTGCGCTATGCTGAAATAACTATTGCTTTCGTCGCTGACTCCGGCTTTCGCATTTTCAGAAACACTGATTTTGAAGTAATTTCCGCTAATCGTACCTCCGTAGTCGAATATAGAAGAAGGAACTGTCCAGCTGATTGAAGTTTGTTCGCTGCCGCTATAAACTCCGAATGTTCCAGCAGGATACGTGCCGATTTCATAGGTAGCGTTTTTGTAATAATCAACTAAATTAACATTGACTAACGCATTGCTGGCAAAACCATTTGCAGACCACTTGATATTATACGTTTTCCCGACCACCCACTGTTCCCCGCCGTTGGGGGAGAGAACGGTGATGGAAGGCTGGGCATTTGCCTTTATGGAGAATACGCCGCTGTAGCCGGTTTTGCTTCTATACAAGCCTTCGCTAACTCTTATGTAGTAATCATCTGCGTTCGGTATATCAGTTGGAATTTTCCATGAAATATTGGGAGAGGGTCCAAACGTATTAATGGAAAAACGTAGAAAAGATGGATCCTTCTTTCTAAGCAGAGAAATTGAGTATTGATCAGTTCCGCTTGATACCCAGCTTATAGGCATAGTATCGCCCTTATAATATCCGTCTTCTGAAGCAGGCTTAGTAACGACGATGTCGGTCTTTATAGCGCCTAGAGTTATCGTGAATTTCCCGTTTGAATAATCGGACGCGCCAGCCGCGCTAATTTTAATCGCAAACGATGAGGCAACTATACCGTTGGCATAATATTCTGGAATTTTCCACAAATAAGAACCGGCATTGGCGGTTTCGCCGATAATCCAATCTTCAATATATTGGCCTCCGGGATATGTGGGATCGTTATGCTTGTAGCTAAGCTCAATCTTAACTTTGCCAGCGTCTATATTGATTGAATTCCACTTGATATTTACAGTATCGCCAGTTTTATAGGCCTCCCCGCCGTTGGGGGAGAGAACGGTGATGGAGGGGATGGCGGTAGCCGCCGAAACAATGCTGAAATAGTTATCGCTGAGGTCTGATTTCCCGGCCTCGTTATATGAGTTAGGATTATCTACCCCAATGACACGAATTTTATAGTCGTTACCCGGAGAAATATACGAAAGAACATTCCAAGTAAGTTGTCCCGATTGCGCAGGAACTAAATAACTTCCACTGGCTTCATTTCCCCGGATTAA
>JAZDGI010000018.1:0-47421 GCA_043807085.1 bacterium
AAGAGCACCGCTTTGCTTTTACTGGTTTAATGAAATGCGGCAACTGCGGAGCAATGATAACGGCTGAAGAAAAAATAAAACGGCAGAAAAACGGCAATGTGCATCACTATATTTACTATCACTGCACTAAAAGAAAAGATAAAAATTGTCCAGAAAGAATGATTGAGATTAAAGACCTTAATGCCCAAATTGATACGCTGGTTAAAAATCTGACCATTTCCGATAAGTTCAAAAACTGGGCGATTAAATACTTACACGAAATCCGCCAAAACGAAGCACAAAGCAACGAAACGGTTTTAGAAAACAAACAAAAAACCCTGCTTCAAATAACAAAGCAATTAGATAATCTTTTACTAAAATACACTTCTTCTGAAAATGAAGGCGGGCAATTTATTACTGACCAAGAATATCAAGCTCTGAAAACCCGCTTGGTTAAAGAAAAAATCGCCCTTGAGGGCGAATTAAAAACGCACGGTGAAACAATTGAGGAGTGGGTTGAGTTGAGTGAACGAACCTTCAATTTTGCCCGCTATGCCCGAATATGGTTTGCCAAAGGCGATATGATGACGAAACGAGCCATCTTTGCCGCTTTAGGTTCACACCTCATTATTCAAGACCAAAAACTCAACATAGAACTGCATCCTTGCTTCAAAATCATCTTTGATAACCTTGAAAAAGCAGAAAGAGAACTTATCAAGGTTAGAACCTCTGAAAATACCTTAAATAAAGGGCAAATCGCCACAATTTTGGCGAAATGTCCCACTTGGCGGAGGAGGTGGGATTCGAACCCACGAAAGGTTTTAAAGCCTTTGGCACATTAGCAGCGTGCTCCCGTCAACCACTTGGGTACTCCTCCCTTAGGTCAATACTATCTCAATTTTTGTATTTTTTCAAATATTTTGCTTTTAAGCCAATTTTATGCTTAAATCAAAGCATCTTGCGCCCGTAGCTTAGTGGATAAAGTGCAGGGTTGCGGACCCTGAGATCGCAGGTTCAAATCCTGCCGGGCGCACAATTCTATGGATCTCCAAACGCCAATTGAGGAACTTCCTCGAGTAGGAACAGCCTATCAAAAAAAATTAAAAAGACTGGGCATCAAAACCGTCGGGGATATTCTCTTTCATTTCCCTCATCGTTATGAGGATTTTTCAAATATGATTAAAATCGCCGACCTGGAAGAAGGCGGCCCAGCCTTCGCCGAGGCTTCAGCGGGCAAGCCTTTTTGCGTCCAGGGAAAAATCGCCGACATTAAAATTTTCAGGGCCTTCAGAAGAAAAATAATGCTGACCCAAGCGACGATTGAGGATGAGACCGGAAAAATAAAAGCGCTCTGGTTTAATCAGCCGTATCTGGTGAATACGCTTAAAAAAGGAACTTTCGTTTGTTTGGCGGGAAAAATAAAGGGCAAAAAAAGCTCAAAATGTCTCTCTAGCCCGGTGTATGAAAAGATAAATTCTAACTTCGAAGCGCGAAATCCAAAACTTGATTTAATTCATATGGGAGGATTAATTCCGATTTATCCGGAAACCGAGGGGCTCTCTTCAAAATGGTTAAGATTCATTGTCAAGCCTTTGCTTTCGCAACTGAAGGACAAAATCCCAGAACCTTTACCAGAAACTATTATAAAAAAACATAATTTTCTTCCTATACAAAAAGCTCTTTGGCAGATTCATTTTCCAGATTCTCTGGAGCTGGCCGGCCAAGCGAAAAAAAGATTTTCTTTTGAAGAATTATTTATTCTTTCTCTCTTTGTTATTAAAGAAAGAATGAAGCTGGCCCAAGAAAAAGCCGTTCCAATTACTTTAAATCTTGAGCTGATACAAAGATTCGTTAAAAGCCTGCCTTTTCAATTGACCGATGCCCAGAAAAAATGCGTCTGGCAGATTTTAAAAGATATGGAAAGGCCGCGGCCAATGAACAGGCTGTTGGAAGGAGATGTCGGGTCGGGCAAAACCGTAGTCGCGGCTATGGCCGCTTTAAACGCCGCCAAAGCCGGTTATCAAACCGCTTTTCTAGCGCCGACTGAAATTTTAGCCAAACAGCATTTTGCAACCATCAATAATCTCTTGGCAAAATTTAATTTGAATATCGGGCTGATCACCGGCCATAAAAAAATAAACGCTGAAGAAACCGATATTTTAATCGGCACCCACGCCATACTTCAAGACAAGGTAAAATTTGCCAGATTGGCTCTGGTAGCGATTGACGAACAGCACAGATTCGGGATTGAGCAAAGAGACAAACTCTGCAAGCAGAAAAAATTCATCCCCCACCTTCTTTCAATGACCGCTACCCCCATTCCCCGCACTCTTACTTTAACCTTGTACGGCGATCTGGATTTGTCAATTATTGATGAAATGCCCAAAGGCAGAAAAAAAATAATCACCAAAATAATCCAGCCTAAAGACAAAAAAACGACTTATGAATTTATAAGACTGCAAGCAAAAGAAGGCCGACAAACCTTTGTCATTTGCCCGCGAATAGAACCCCCCTCCGCCCCGCCAGCTGACGGGGCTACGGAGGGGCAAGTCCCACTATCAGATGCAAGAACTTTTTCCTGGATGGACGTCAAAGCGGTAAAAGAAGAATACGAGAAACTCTCTAAAGATATTTTCCCTGATCTAAAAGTCGCTATGCTCCATGGAAAGATGAAAACCGACGAAAAAGAAATGGCAATGAAGAATTTTAAGGACAGAAAAACCGACATTTTAGTTTCTACTTCGGTGGTGGAAGTGGGTGTGGATATTCCCAATGCTTCCGTAATGGTAATTGAAGGTTCGGAAAAATTCGGGTTGGCCCAACTCCACCAATTCCGCGGCCGAGTTGGCCGGGCCGAACACCAATCATATTGCTTTCTATTTACCGACACCGCCGGCACAATTTGGAACCAAAGATTAAAAGCTCTGATCAATTGTGAAAACGGGTTTGAGCTGGCGGAAAAAGATCTGCAAATCCGCGGCCCGGGCGATTTTATCGGCGTCAGACAATGGGGTATTCCGGATTTGACTATGGCTTCCCTCGCCGACTCGGCGATGATTTCCAAAGCTCGCCAGGAAGCCAAAGAGATTTTAGAAACCGATCCTGAATTAAAAAAATACCCGCTCCTGCTGGAGCGGCTCAAAGAATTCCAAGAAAGAATCCACCTGGAGTAGAGTAGCCCCGACGAGATTCGAACTCGTGTTACCTCCTTGAAAAGGAGATGTCCTAGACCAGGCTAGACGACGGGGCCAGATACTAAAATCTCTAATTACTAATTACTAATTTCTAATAAACCATTAGCAGAAAAATTGAAAAAAATCAATGATTCGGCTAAAATAAGCCAATGGAATTGCTAACAAACTATAATCCCAAACAAGTGGAGGATAAAATTTATCAGCTCTGGGAAAAGAGCGGTTTTTTCAAGCCTTCAAAAAAAGGAAAACCCTTTACCATCATTATGCCGCCAACCAATGCCAACGGATCTTTGCATGCCGGGCATGGTTTGGTTTTGACTATAGAAGATATTATGACGAGATATAAAAGAATGCGAGGATTCAAAACGCTTTGGCTGCCCGGATTGGACCACGCCGGTTTTGAAACCCAGGTGGTTTACGAAAAAAAACTGGAAAAAGAAGGCCGGTCAAGATTTCAAATGAAACCTGAAGAGCTATATAAAGAAATCTGGGATTTTACCCAAAATAACAAAAAAAATATTAAAGACCAAACTATAAAAATGGGCGCTTCTTGCGACTGGTCAAGAGAAAAATTTACTCTAGACCCTGATATTGTCAAAACAGTATATAACACTTTTCAAAAATTATACGACGACGGCTTGGTTTACCGAGGCCGGAGAATTATAAATTGGTGTCCCAAACACCAAACATCTCTTTCTGATCTGGAAACAACCGACACTGAACAGACAGATAATTTTTATTATTTAGAATACGGTCCGTTTACAATAGCTACGGCTCGCCCCGAAACAAAATTCGGAGACAAATACGTGGTTATGCATCCCGATGACAAAAGATATCAAGATTATAAGCAAGGCCAAAAAATAGAGTTAGAATGGATCAATGGAAAAGTCATTGCCACCGTTATCAAAGACAAAGCCATTGATATGGATTTTGGAACGGGGGTAATGACCATAACTCCTTGGCACGACGCGACTGATTTTGAAATTGCCCAGCGCCACGGCTTAGACAAAGAACAAATTATAGATGAAAGAGGCCGGCTTTTGCCGATTGCCGGAGAGTTCTCCGGCATGAAAATTCTGGAGGCTCGGCCAAAAATTATTGAAAAACTTCAAACAAAAGGACTGGTAGCTAAAATAGAAGAAAATTACAAACACGTTGTGAAAACCTGTTATAAATGCGGAACACTGATCGAGCCTCAAGTCAAAAACCAGTGGTTTGTTAAAATGAAAACTTTGGCAGAACCCGCCATCAAAGCAATTAAAGCCAATAAAATAAAATTTATTCCGGCTCATTATAAAAAAATCTCCCTCCACTGGCTGAAAAATATTATTGACTGGAACATTTCCCGCCAAATCGTCTGGGGGATACCAATTCCGGCTAAAATTTGCAGACATTGTCAAAAAGGAATAGCAGATATTGAAAATAAAATTCTTGTCTGCCCTGATTGCAGCGGAAAACTGGAAAAAGAAACTGACACTTTTGACACTTGGTTTTCTTCCGGCCAGTGGCCTTTCGCCGCATTAGGTTTTCCCGATTCCAAAGACTATAAAACATTTTACCCAACCGATGTTATGGAAACTGCCGGAGAAATTATTTTTTTCTGGGTAGCCAGGATGATTATGCTCGGCCTTTATGTCGCCAAGAAAATCCCGTTCAAAAATGTTTATCTGCACGGCTTAGTTTTGGACGCCAAGGGCCAAAAAATGTCCAAAAGCCGGGGAAATGTTATCAATCCTTTGGATCTAACCGAAAAATACGGCACTGACGCTTTCAGGATTGGCTTGGTTATGGGCAACACGCCGGGGACATCTCTGGCCTTGGACGAAAATCGCATCCGCGGCTATCGAAATTTTGCCAATAAGCTCTGGAATATCGGCAGATTTATCATTATGAATACAGCCGATGCAAATATTAAGAAAAAACCAAAACTTTCTAAAAAAGACGCGGAATACTTAGCTGATCTTAATAAGTTAATTGTCCGGGTTGCCAAAGATATGGACAATTTCAGGTTCTATGTAGCTGCTGAAAAATTATACCATTATGCTTGGCATATCCTTGCTGATAAAATTATTGAAGAGAAGAAAAATGATTTAAACGCTTCTGCGAAATGGCTTTTGCTTGAAATTTATGCAACTTGCCTGCGACTCTTGCATCCTTTTATGCCGTTTATAACTGAAGAAATATACACCAACTTGTTGCCTAAATGGCCGGGTAAAAAATTGTTAATGGCGGAAAAGTGGCCGGTTTAGAAAGATGAGCTACTTATTTTACTTATTTTTTGCGATTCTTCCTGGCATCATTTGGCTTTTGTTTTATTTGAGAAAAGACAGCCATCCCGAATCCAACAGGATGGTCATAAAAATATTTTTTTACGGCATGCTAGCTGCTTTTCTGGCCATTTTTTTGGAGCTGGGAATTTTTGCGTTTTTTAAAGACCTGAAGTTTTCTCCGGCGCTGGCCATCGTTTTGAATATTTTTTTGGGCGTGGCTTTGGTTGAAGAAATTTTGAAGTATCTGGTCGTCAAACAAAAAGTTTTAAGCCATTCCGAATTTGACGAACCGGTTGACGTAATGCTTTATATGATAATCGCGGCTTTGGGCTTTGCTACCCTAGAGAATATTTTGATTTTTTTCCAGTTTGGCCCGCAATTTTTATGGGAAAAAGCCCTGGGAATCTCAATCTTCAGATTTTGGGGAGCAACCTTTTTGCATACTTTAACATCGGGTTTTATCGGCTACTTTCTGGCCTTGTCTTTGCGCAAAAGAAAAGACGGGATAAAATTATTATCAGCCGGAATAGCCGCGAGCGTAATTTTCCACGGCTTATACAATCTTTCGATATCCAACGCCGCCTTGATTTACATCCCAAGCCATATTACAATTGATATAAAAGACGAAATTGGATTTATAATCCCGATAATAATACTGACAACTCTGGCAATCTTTGTTTTTGCCGGATTCAGAAAACTGAAAAAATTAAAAAGCGTCTGTAAAATATAACAAACATAATCAGAATATAATTTTATGGCTTCATTTTTTGAAAAACTGAAAAAGGGAATGGGTATTGAAGAGAAGGAACAGCTGGCGGAAAATCCGGCCGAAAAAAAACCAAAAAAAATCAAGAAAGACGAGCCGACAATTAAAAAATTAAAGCTGACTATAGAGGAAGAGCCGGTTCAAAAAGAGGAAAAACCCAGCCAGATCCCGGAGCGCGTTGCAACGGAAAAAAAAGATTGGCTCAAAGAGCCAGCTGGCCAACTGCAAATTGACGTCTATCAAACCGCAAACGACCTGGTCATCCAGTCGGCAATCGCCGGAATAAAATCGGAAAATCTGGAAATTACCATGGAAAAAGACGTTTTATCAATTAAGGGAGAAAGGGAAAAACCGGCGCTGGAACAAGGCGATTACTTTACCAAAGAATGCTACTGGGGTCCTTTCCAGAGAGAAGTCATCCTGCCAACTGAAGTTGATCCGGACAGAGCCGAAGCCGCGTTGAAGGTGGGAGTTTTAACCATTCGTTTTCCCAAGCTTCAGAGAGAGAAAAAAAGAAAAATCATCCTGAAAATTTAAACCAGTGTCGGAGGAGAGAGTCGAACTCTCACGGGTTGCCCCACCGGCTCCTAAGGCCGGCGCGTCTGCCGATTCCGCCACTCCGACGCTCTTTTACTTTAAAACAAAAAACTATAAATTTCAAACTAAAAACCGCGGCAAATACCGCGGTTTTAGTCTAAACCAAACGGATCTTAAGCGCCGATTATTAATCTGGCTATAGAGGGAATGGCTCTGGCCAAAAAGGCGACGGCAATACCCACTAAAGAATATAGGATGAAATCGCGGCCCTGATTGATTTTTTCCGAACTGCCGCCGGAAATCAAAATCATCATACCGCCGATTATGACAAATATGCCGGCCGTGCCGAGCAAAATGACGAAGATCCAATCAATAACTCCATTCAGGGTATTCATAGTGCAAACTATTCCCCATTGAGGAGAGGCCTGAACGTCGGTTCCGCATTCGCCAGCGGCTTCGGCTGTTGGTCCAACGCTTTTATCCTTCGCAAACACTCCGTTGGAGATAGCGGTGCCGGCGGGATCCGTAGCCCCGTTGATCTGAATGGCTCTCCTCAAGACGCAACACTCTTGAGGCCCGGATATACCCGCTGAGACAACAGCCGGAGCAAGCAAAATCCCGAATAAACTTACTAAAACTAATGTTGAAAAAATTTTTTTCATTTTTTAATTTGTTTTAAGTCAATAAGCTCGACCTTTCCCCGTAGAAGTTCTTGGACCCAAGCTTCGCTTGGCTAAAAAGAATAGCCCAAGAAGCTCTACGGGGTTAGAACGTATATTTTAACCGCTTATTATTATTTTTATCACGGAAATTAAGGCTCTGGCAAGAAAAATTATCCCCAGCCCTATAGCCGTATAAAGCAGGATGCTTTTGCCCTTTGACACTTTGCCCGGATCTCCACCAGAAGACAGAAAATAAAAAGCGGAAATTACGACCATAATCGGGGCTATGCCAATGACGACCCAAAAGACAAAATTGATAATCTGGTTAATTAAATCCTGAATGTTCACCCAGCACAAAGGATTGGTAATAGAGTTTTCATCAACTCCCTCACTGCCAGCTCCCTTATCGCACCCGGCAAAAGGAAACCACCAACCGCCACCCCCCGCGCCGCTTGTCGTCTGACCGCTAGAAGGAGCTCCGGGAGCGCCAGGGACGCTGGGAGGGCCTGACCCAGGAGGAGTTGTTGACAAAGGAACGGTAGTAAACTTACTGGTGGCCGATGGTCCGCAACCTTGGTTATTGCAAGCGTCAACTATTAAAGCGTAAGTAGTGCCAGGAAACAGATTGCTTATTTTTGGAGGAGCTTGGGTAGAACTTATCGTGCCGCTCCCAAGAGGCTCATTCCAGTCTTCGGGAAAAATCCACCATTGGTAAGACGTAGCGCCGGGAACTGATTTCCAGCCTAAAGCAGGATTAAGAGAAATGTTATTGCCGGTGGGAGATAATCCAGTTGGAACTTCGGGAACTGTCGGAGAAATGGGTCCAGAAGAAGAAGGCTTGATTTCAGCTGAAGCTGTTTTGCTTAAAGAGTCTCTCTCAACAATTACCTTAGCCTTATAACTCCCCTCCTTATCATAGGCGTGATCAACTGATTTGAAAATAGTATATTCTGACTGTTTATCAAATTTGACGCCGATTTTAGAATCCTTCGGATCGCCGCAAGCCTTAATCGTTTCCTTAACGCTGCTTAAATTATTGTCGCAGTTCCACCAGAATGTATAATTAATTGTTCCTCGCGCGCTGCCGCCAGGACTGGCAGTAAACGTTACTTTCAGGGGAATTGGTCCTTTTTCAGGGCTAGCTGAAAGACCGGCGAAAAGAGTCGGCTCAACAACTTTAAAAGAAAGAATTCTGTTATTGTACCGCCATTTGCCATACCACGACGTGCCAACTCGCACAGTATAAGAGCCAGCTAAAAGATCGGGCACTTTAACTGTCAGTTTCGTCAATGAAGAATTAAGAGGAGTAACGGGCACATCCTTTTCAGCAATAAAAGAAACCTGGTTTTCGCTTGGCAAATTCTTAAAATAATTCCCTGAAATAATGAATATCGTGCCTTTTGGCCCCTCATTAGTTGAAAACGAGTCAACTACCGGCGGGATAATAACAGTCAAGTCAAAGCTGTTGCTCAACACTAGCCAATTAAAGCTAGTCTTAACTTTAACTTTGACGCCTTTTTCTATACCAAGAACAGCCGAAGGAAATTCAGCCAGAGAAGGCAGGTCAACCTTAATTTCGCTCAACGAAGCGCTTTTCGGTTTTAATGTTTTAAAAATCGTGCCGTCGGGTTTAAAAAGGTCTATCCGATTGCCCTCAACGCCTTCCCGAAAATTACTGCCTTTGATAATAATTTCTCCGCCCGGCTCTTGAGCCGCGGGAATTATTTGGGAAATTATAGGACCAGGCAGACTGATTACCAGATTGAACGGATTGCTCTCTCTTCGCAAGCCAGTCAAGATCTCGGTAAGCTCCAAAATAGCGCTGTAAGACTTACCGGCCTCAAACCAGCTTGGCCAAGTTGGTCCCGCTGTCACTTTGATTGAGCTGGAATCTTGCTGTAAAAGACTGTAAGGCCAGTAGTTTCCTCCAAGCTGGGGAAACCTTAACTTATAAGCGCCTCCGAGAAAATTATTTCCTAAAATATTAAAATAAGGCGCGCCAACCGGAATAGGAGACGGATCGGTCTTGCTGACGCTAAGTTTTGGGATTGACAATACTGGATAATTCTTTTGAGCAGAAACGCCGTTAGCGGTTACGACAATTGTTACCTGCCCTACAGAAAGAGCTACGGGAATAGTTACTATAAGACTACTCCCCGTGGGGCTCTTAATATAGACTGGAGCCTTAGAAACGTTATTTTGAATAAATTCTACCAAATTGCCATTTGTTTCGGTGCTAAAATCTGAACCGAGAATATTAATTACCTGACCGGGATAAGAGTAGACGCCTTGAGTTGGCGTAATGGAATAAATTGTCGGCGGGGCAACAGCTGAACAAAAAGTTCCCCCGGCCAGAAATAAAACGAGGGGCAAAGTGATCAAAATTGAGGCGATCCTTATTTTATCCATTAGTTTATTTTACGCCATCTATTTTTGGAATAAAAGGCCGTAGTGATATTTGCCGGGTTCAAATTCTTTCTCTAGCTTTAAACTTTCTTCTTCGGCGATTTTTTTAACCTCGCTAAGAGAAACCGCAGTTTTGGGCCCAAAAGGCGCATCCTCTTTCCAGTCAACGACTAAGATTTTTCCGTTTTTTTTCAAAACTCTTTTGGCTTCCTGAAAAATATAATTCCTTTTTTCTGACTGAAAAAGGAGGTTGGTCATCAAAACCAAATCGCAGGAATCGTTTAACATTCTTGAGCCTTCTTCCACGTCCGCTTTTATCATTTCAATGTTGGAAATTTTTTCCAGCTTGGTCTTCAGGCGCAAGGCCGAAAGCGGCTCTTCCAATATATCTATGGCAAAAACTTTTCCTTCTTCCAGGATTTTTGCCAGCGGCAAAACCCAAAAGCCGGAACCCGAGCCAAAATCAGCGGCAACCATATCTTTGCGTAACTTCAGCTGGTTTAAAATTTTTTGCGGATTAAGAAAATCCTCCATACTCAAATTATTCTAATCAAATCCCAATTCCCAAATTGTTTTAGGTTAATTTTCATTTCATATGCACGCGGCTGAAGCCACTCTTTCGCCCTCGTCCAGCCTCATTATTCTTACTCCTTGGGTGGCCCGGGACAAAATTGAAATTGAATTAATGGCCGTCCTGATAACCTGTCCCTTTTCGGAGATGACAATCAAATCTTCTTCCTGGCCAAAAAGCGCTTTTGAAGCCACAATTTCACCGGTTTTTGGAGTAATCCGGGCAGTTTTGATTCCCGACCCTCCCCGTCCCTGGAGCCTATATTCTTTCACGTCGGTCTTTTTCCCGTAGCCGTTCTCCATAACCACCAGCAGATACTGCTTTTCTGGTTTCTGATTTTTTATTATGTCCATTCCAACTACTTCATCGCCTTTCTTCAGCCTGATTCCGCGAATGCCCGAGGACGCCCGACCCATCGGCCGAATGGCCGACTCTTTAAAACGAATGGCCTGGCCTTTCTTGGTGACTAAAATAATTTCATCTTCGCCGCTGGATTTTTGAACGGATTTCAGCAAGTCGCCTTTTTTCAGATTTATAGCGATCAGTCCCGATCTCCTGACGTTTTCAAATTCAGTCAACGCTGTTTTTTTGATTATACCATCCTTGGTAATCATTACTAAATATTTCGTGCCCAAACCGACATCTTCCTTGCCCCAGGCCAGAAGCGACAGAACTTTCTCCTGTTGGGAAATTTCCAGAAAATTCAAAAGCCCGCGGCCCTTGGCAACGCGGCTGCCTTCGGGAATTTCATAAACCGGTGTCTGAAAAACCTTTCCCGAATCAGTAAAGAATAAAAGCTTGTCGTGGGTATTGGCGGCGATAAAATGCTCAACAATGTCGTCGCTGACGGTCTTCATACCCAAAAGCCCTTTGCCGCCGCGTTTTTGCAAGCGGTAAATTTCCGGATTTATTCTCTTGACATACCCTCCCTGGGTCAAAGCGATAACTGTTTCCTGCGAAGGAATTAAATCCTCTTCGGCAATCTCGCCAATCTTGTTCAAATGAACCTTAGTCTTTCTTTCGCCGCCGAATCTTTCTTTCAATTCTTTCAATTCTTTTTTAATAATATCTTTGATCCTGGCCGGGCTCTTCAGAATAGCTAAAAATTCCTTGATCTGCGCTTCAAGCTGTTTTAGTTCGTCTTCAATTTTCTTTCTTTCTAGTTTTGCCAAGGCCGCCAACTTTGTTTCCAAAATGGCATTGGCCTGAATTTCGGTCAACCTGAATCTCTTCATCAAATTGACCTTGGCGTCTTCTCGGCTGCTGGAATTTTTGATGATCTTGATAACAACGTCTATATTTGCCAGGCATTTGTGCAAACCTTCCAGAATATGGGCCCTTTCTTTGGCTTTAATCAAATCGTACTCTGTTTTGCGGGCAATGACTTCTTTGCGGTGCAAAATAAAATAGCTCAACATCTCCGCCAAATTCAAAACCCTCGGCTGAATGCCGTCGGTCAGGGCGAGCAGATTTAAATGAAAAGTCCTTTGCAAATCGGAAAACTTATAAAGCCGATTGAGAATTTTTTGCGGAAAACCGTCCTTGCCAAGATCAATGACAATCCTCATTCCTTCCCGGTCGGATTCGTCCCGGATATCTTTGATGCCTTCAATCTTTTTTTCCTGCACCAAGGCCGCCAGCTGCTCCACCAAAGACGATTTCTGGACCTGATATGGAATAGCGGAAATAATTATTTGCTGACGGTTAGTTTTTTTATCCTCGGTAATTTCCGCCCGGCCGCGGGTCAGAATTGGACCCTTGCCTTGGGAATAAGCCGCGATGATTTCTTTTTCGTCAAAAATTTCTCCGCCGGTCGGAAAATCCGGCCCTTTTACAAACTGAAATAAATCTTCGGTATCAGCCTTAGGGTTGTCAATCAGAAAAATTAAAGCGTCAGCCACCTCGGTTAAATTATGAGGCGGGATGCTAGTCATCATACCTACGGCAATTCCCAGAGAACCGTTCAGCAAAAGCTGGGGCAGGGGAGAAGGCAAAACCACCGGTTCTTTTCTCGTGCCGTCATAATTGTCAACAAAATTAACCGTATTTTTTTCAATGTCCCGCAGGGTCTCCTCGCCAACCTTGGAAAGTTTGCATTCCGTGTTGTGGTTGATAAAACCGTTGCCCACAAAAGAATGACAGCCGCTGTCTACTCTTAGAGAATAAACTCGTTCTTTCGCGCAAAATTCTATCTTTTCAACAGGATCAAATAAATAATTATTTGACAAAAGATTCTCAAACTCGGAGATAAGATCAGTTTTCAATTCGGGTTTAACCGCCTCCAAAACTTGGCAGTAATTTTTTTCCATGCTTGGATATCTGTCAAAATTGTGCTTAAAGACAAACTCTCTGGCTTGGTAGCCGCCGCTCAAAGAAGCCCTTACTGCCCCGCTTAAGTATGGGACGAAATCAGTTTGAGAATAATTTTTCACGAGCCGCTCAATGCTTTTTTTCAACTTTTCCCTTTTGCGTTCACAGATAAAATCAATCTGGTCTTTAAATAATTTGTAATTTCCCAACCCGCGAATATAGAGTTTATGGGTTTTACGCCATTTATCATAACGCTTGGCCGAAGCAATCCCGAATCTTAGCAGAATTATTTGCAATAATTTTATAAGATCCTCGCTAACAGAAATATAGCTTAATTCTGTCATCCTTCCAGAGAAACTGATGCTGCCGTCCCCTTCAAAACAAGCTCTTAAGAAAGCGGCTGCTACCGGCTTTGGCGACTGCAAAATCACAGAAGGAATCTTCTTCCCGGCTGATTTTACCGGCTCCAGGCCGATATTTTTAAGAAACTCCACCACGTAGCGCGAATGGATTTCCAACGTTTGGTAAGGTTTTTTGCCAAATGAATTTGGCTGACGCAAAAATTGATGCAAGCGACAATCAGGAAAAATTTTCGCCCAATTTTTGACAAAATTATCAATAAATTCGGCGTCGCTGTTGCAAAACTCAATCTCGTTATCCTTTATCGCGCCTTCGGAAATTAAAGCGCCTAAAATAAACGCCAAGCTTTCGTCTAAATTTTCCGGCAGAATTTTTTTCTCCGTTCTGCGATTCGCATGATTCGGCCAATACGATTTAAGGGAAACTTTCTCCTTGGGCCATAAAATATCTGACGCGCGATCAATAACAGCGACATCGTCCAATTTAATCTGACTTAAAAGTTTCCAGCTGTAATTCGGCCGACCCGACTGACTCTTCTTTGACCAAACCAAAACGGGATGATCATACGAACCTTTAATTGAGAGACCGCTTCGGGTCGTAATTTTAATTGTCGGGTGTTCGCCAGAATCAAACCATTTCGTCGCAAGATTTACATTTTTATCTCTTGAAAGAATTGCTTTTTTTATGTTTTCTTTGCCGGCCATAGAAATTTCCTTAATTGGCAGCAGCCCATCTTCCGTTATGATTAATGTGTCGCCCGTGACGCAGTACCTCATTGCAGCCGGGCTGTCCCCGTCAATTGAACCGAAATTTCCTTGGCCGTCAACCAAGGGATACCTTAAAGAAAATTCCTGTGCCATTCTGGCCAAGGCGTCGTAAACAGGAATATCGCCGTGAGGATGAAACTTACCCAAAACCTCTCCAACCACGGAAGCTGATTTCCGGTATTTTGCTCCGGCAGTCAAACCCATTTCATGCATAGCAAACAAAATCCGCCGGTGAACAGGCTTTAGTCCGTCCCTGATATCAGGCAACGCCCTGGAAACAATGACAGACATAGCGTAATCCAAATAGGACTCCGACATTTCTGTGACAATTTCTCTGGGTTTTATCTGACCGAGAGAAGATACGGCTTTGGCCGCGTCTTTATTCGGTTGTTCTTGTTTTTTTGGCATTATGGCTGCAGAACCACTATTTTCGCTTCTTCATCTGGAATGTCTTTTTTCCTGACAGAAAGCTTTGGTTCGGGTACGATTGATTTTAATCCGGCGGCTTTTAAAAATTCTTCCAGACCGCCCAATTTTACCTTTAATTTGGGCAATTGGTAATGCATAGGAATGGTGATTTTCGGCTCAATCTGCGACATTACCCTTAAAGCGTCTTTGGCTGAAATAGTATAAACCCCGCCCACGGGAATCATTAAAATATCAATGTCGCCAATTTTCTCCAGCTGTTCTTCTTTAAGCTCTTTTTGGCCGAAATCTCCCAGGTGGCAGACCCTCAAACCTTCGGTTTCAATAATATATATGGTAGTTTCTCCTCTTTCTTTACCTTCTTTTTCATCATGAAAGGCTTTAATTCCCTGGACATAAACTTCTTTTACCTCATATTCTCCTGACCCCTGAATCAAAAAATTATCTCCACCCACTCCCTTTACGTTATTATGGTCAGAATGGCTGTGAGTTACCAATAAAATATCAGCTTCCAGCTTGGGCATTTTCAACCCAAGGCCTTCGGAGAACGGGTCAATGACAATTTTAACAGAGCCGTTTTTTACAGGATTAGCGATTATTTGAAAACAAGATTGTCCGTGCCAAATTATCTGCATACCCCTTTAGTTTACCACAGATTATTGAAAAATAAAACAGATTGTGATAATATATTTTTTATGAAAGACCTATCGGAAAAAGAAAATTTATTGCGGCCGCCGGCAATCGGCGAAATCGTTGAGGGAAAGGTTATCGCCAAGGGCAAATCAGCCCTGTACCTGGATTTGAGCCCCATTGGCACGGGCATTATTTTCGGCCGCGAATTCTTAACGGCCAAAGAAAAGATAAGGCCGCTGAAAAGGGACGACATTTTTTTTGCGAAAATTATTGATTCGGAAAACGAAGACGGCTTTATTGAGCTTTCGTCCTCGGGCGCGGCCGCCGAGTTAAGCTGGAAGGGGCTGGAGGAAAAACAAAAAAAAGGAGAAATTATTTCGGTAAAAATCTTGGGCGCCAACAAGGGCGGACTCCTGGCGGAAATATATAATCTGCCGGCTTTTATTCCGGTCTCCCAGCTGGAAGCCGGACACTATCCCCGCGTAGAAGGTGGCGATCCGCAAAAAATCCTGGCTGAATTGCAAAAGCTTGTCGGCCAAGAGCTGGAAGTGAAAATTTTTGATTTGAAGCCCAAGACCGGCGAAGTTATCTTGTCGGAAAAAGCCAAGGGATCGGAAAAGCTGAAAGAGGTTTTGAAGAATTATAAAATTGGCGATGTTATTGACGGCGAAATCACCGGCATTACCGATTTTGGCGCCTTTATTAAATTCGGCGGCCAAGAGAACACCCCGGAGTGCATTGAAGGGCTGATTCATATTTCCGAACTGGACTGGAAAATAATTGATAATCCTGCGGAAATAGTAAAAGTGGGCCAAACCGTCAAGGTCAAAATTATTGATATCACCGGAGACAAAGTTTCCCTGTCCTTAAAATCCCTGAAAAAAGACCCCTGGTCTGACATTGATTCAAAATTCAAAAAAGGAGACATTGTTAAGGGGAAAATCACGAAACTCAACCCCTTTGGAGTTTTTGTCCAGATAACCCCGGAAATCCAAGGACTCTGCCACATTTCCGAGTTCGGCACTCAAAAAAAAATGGAAGAGACTCTGGAAACAGACAAAACATACAAATTTGAAATTCTGCTGATAGAACCTCAAGAACACCGAATGAGCTTAAAGCTGATGGAAAAGTAGAAAAATAACCAAACAGCCGCAAGGCTGTTTTTAATTGGGGCTCGGTATTTGACAAAGTTTTAATTGTATGCTATAAGAAAACCAGTGCAAATACAGGAGCATTCGCTCCTATTTTTAACAAATTGAATAGGGAGGAAGAACAATGGAAGAAGCATTTGGACTAAGGATAGAAACGGCAGGGATGAAGACGGGAGATACCAGGCAGACCCCGGGACTCAATTGGTGCGAAATTCTTATGGGCGGAGATCGCCCGAAGAATATCGCAATCAAGGTATCATTGCGGGACAGCAACGGAAACGGAAAAACCCATATCGTATCCTTTGGGAGGTATGGGGAGTCATCTGCGGAGCAGAACGAGTTCCAGGAGGAACTCTTGTCAGGAAAGCCTTTCGTGTTTAACGTTCCCGTTGCCTGGAGCAACGAAGGCGTCCCTACCACCAGAGTAGAGCCCTGGGATAATTTCCGGGTTATTACTCTGGCCGTTGATGGCCACTTTTGGCAAACCGAAATCGGCCTGGCCACGAGGGGGCGAAAAATTTTCCTGACTGTCCAGGACCAGTGGACTGGGTGGGTGACGAAAAAATTTGATTTCGTCCCGTCCCAGTCAAAACACAACTGGCCTGGAGCGCCGACCTACGCTGACCTTTGGAGCGGCCTGGCGCCAAAGGTTGAGAAACGGCTTTATGAGATGAGAGCCGATCTCTCTATCCAGCGATTCGCGCCGAAGTGGAACCCAGGCCCACCGCCAACCCCTATACCCGGTTGGCTGGAAAGAGGGGTCGTGCTCTATTTCTCGCCCGTCGCAGGGCACGGGAGAGTCCTTTCGGAAAACGGAGAAATCCGTTTTCTCCACTGGAAAGCCCTGAACCAAAATGACGGCGTAGGCGTGTCGCCCATGACTTGGCTCCACGCCAAGATCAGAAAAACCAACCCGGGACAGAGATACGCGCCGATTCTGTCCTGCAAAATCGCATAGGCGCGAAGGAGGTAAACAAAGGGCCCGGAAGTAAACAAATTACTCACCGGGCCCTAAATCATTTTTACAATACCATTTTTAATATATAATACTAATAAACATATGGCGCCAAACTTTTTTCAATCATGGCAGCGCGTTGTGCCCAATCTCTCTGACATCCTGCGTCAGCTGGAAGAAAAAACCATCATCGGTTTTGGCATGATTCCCTATCCCAGAATCATACCTTCTCTTTTTTTACGAAACTATATTATCTACTCGGTCAAAGACACAGCCGATTTAGATGTTTTGCGTTCTTACGCCAAGATTTTTTGTTTGGAAGAGAAATTTCCCAAAGCAGCCCAAAAAATTCACGCCGCCAGCTATCTTTTAGGCAATTACGCTTTCCACGCATTTTTAAAATCAAGACAACGGCCTTTCCGGCTGATGCTCCATCGCACAACGCCAGCCATTGTCAAAAAACTGGAAGACCAGCAAATTGACTGGCTGGGAAACAGGCCGGAAAGCTTTGAAGACCTTCTGCTTCCGGCGGAATTCGCCAGCGCATTAAAAAAATTGGGCCTGCCCCATGCTGAAATATCACGCGTTTCAAGGGAAGAATTTCTCGCCAAAAAATTTGATGACGTCAGTCAGTCAAAAAACCAGCCGTTTTTAATCCAGCGGATCTATTCCGAAACCGGCGTTGAGCAAAATCCTTTTCTTATCAAAGACGCTTATGACTGGGATGATATGCTCTCTGTTTTAGAGCGCGACGTTAAATTTGAAAAAGCGCAAATTTCCTCCCTTCAAACCGGCATTTCAGCTTCAGTTGTCGGCTGTATCACGCATTTGGGCGTTCTGACTTCTCCTCTCCAGCTGCACCTCGCTGATATTCCCGAAGTCTTGGGCAAAGAACAGCCAGCTGGAATTTTCTTAGGCTACGACTGGAAACTCCAGCCCTGGAGCTGGCAAACGGAAAAAACCAGCCAGCAAATAACAGAACGATTAGGCGAATTCCTTTCAAAAAAAGGGTTCCGAGGAGTTTTTGGCGTCAATTTCATTTGCGATACTAAAACGGGAAATATCTTTCCCGCCGGATTTGACCCTTTCTTTACCGACGCTTTCCCGGTATATTCATTAATGATAAGCTGGCTCAATAAAGTTCCGCCAATGGATTTTTTCCATATGATGGCCCAATTAGGAATAAAAGAGCAGTTTGATTTTGAAAAAATAAACGCCGGATTGAAAGAAAGGGCTGCCCTATCAACGATATTTTTAAGGCCAACCGGAATCAAAGAAATGAAAATACCCCTAAAGCCCGGCATCTATTCTTATGATCCGGCAAAAAAAGACGCTGTTTATAAAAGGCCTGGCGCTTTTCTCTGGGAGCTGAAAGACGATTCCGAATTTTTTATGATTGATTCAATGCCCCGCCTGGGAAAACCGATTATTGATAACGTGCCTAGTCTTTTCAAGCTTATTCTCCCGCGATCTATCGCCATATCTTCTTCGCGCATAGAACCTAATATCGGACAGTTTATAGCGAAACTATCTGCCGAATTGCGCGAAAATCAGCCCGAATAACAACAGTTGATTTCCAACCGCTTTTTTGCTAAGTTTAGTATGCTATGAAAGGTTTAATCCGCAATTTTATTTTTATTATGCTGATTTTCCTGCTGGTTTCCGGCATTTTCAGCATGTTCCCGAAGCAAGACCAGAAAGAAATTCCCGTTACTCAAGTCGTTCAGGACATTAACCAGGACAAAATAAAACAAATCGTTATTTCCGGCGACGAACTGCTGATAACATATTCTGACGACGCCAAAGCCAAGTCAAGAAAAGAACCGCAAACCGCCCTGCCCGAATACCTAACGACTTTCGGCGCGGACAAAGAAAAATTAGCTAAAATAGACATCGGATCAAAAGGAACCAACCAAGTTTGGAGCTGGCTGAGTCCGGTGCTTTTTGGCGTTTTGCCTCTTTTGCTTTTCGGTTTTTTCTTTTTTATGATTTTCCGCCAGGCAAAAGGCGGAGCTATGCAGGCCTTTGATTTCACCAAAGCCAAGGCTCGGCTTTTCGGAGCCGAAGGCCACCCAAAAGACAAAATCGTCTTTAAAGACGTGGCCGGATTAAAAGAGGCTAAGCAAGAACTGATGGAGATTGTTGATTTTCTGAAAAATCCCCAAAAATATCTGCAAATGGGGGCGCAAATTCCCCGCGGCGTTTTGCTTTTAGGGCCTAGCGGCGTGGGAAAGACATTGCTTGCCCGGGCCGTGGCCGGCGAAAGCAATGTGCCGTTTTTATCTATTTCCGGCTCGGAATTCGTGGAGTTGTTTGTCGGTACGGGAGCTGCCCGCGTCAGGTCGCTATTCCAGGAAGCTAAAAAATTCGGCCGATCCATTATTTTTATTGATGAGCTGGATGCCGTAGGCCGAACCCGAGGAGCAGGATTCAGCGGAGGACACGAAGAAAGAGAACAAACCTTAAACCAGATATTGGTGGAAATGGACGGCTTTGAAAAAAATTCAGCCATCCTGGTTTTTGCGGCAACCAACCGCGGGGACGTCTTGGACCCAGCGCTCTTGCGGCCCGGCCGTTTTGACCGTAAAGTCGTCCTGGACCTGCCAGATATCAACGACCGGGAAGAAATTTTAAAAATTCATTGCCGGAACAAACCAGCCTCAACCAACATCAATTTGAGGGAAATCGCCGAAAGAACGCCTGGCTTTTCGGGCGCAGATTTAGCCAACGCAGTCAACGAAGCGGCGATCTTGGCCGCTCGACGCAATCAAACCCAAATCAACCAGGAAGACTTCCTGGAATCAATCGAAAAAGTAATGCTGGGGCCGGAAAGAAAAAGCCATATTTTATCTCCCAAAGAGAAAAAAATCGCGGCTTTCCACGAAGCCGGACATGCTTTGGTTGCCAGCTCTCTGCCGGAAGCCGAACCAATCAGAAAGGTTTCTATTGTCGCCAGAGGCATGGCCGCCGGCTACACTCTGAAAGCGCCAACCGAAGAAAAAAGAATTAAAACTAAGGCTGAATTCTTGGCTGAAATGGCTATTCTGCTGGGCGGTTACGCGGCCGAAAAATTAATATTCAACGAAATAACAACCGGCGCTGGCAATGATCTGGAAAAAGCGTCAGAGCTCGCCCGCAAAATCGTAAAAGAGTATGGCATGTCATCTCTGGGGCCGATTTCTTTCGGCGAGAGGGAGGAAATGTCCTTTTTCAACAGAGAAGGCGAAACGCGCAATTATTCAGAAAAAGTAGCCACAAAAATAGACGAAGAGGTGGAAAAATTCATTAAAAACGCCGAAGCGGAAGCAAAAAATATTCTTTCCAAAAGAAAAAAAACACTGGAAAAAATCGCCAAAACCCTGATTGAAAAAGAAACTATTGAGAGAGAAGAATTTGAAAAATTAGCCGGAGGCAAAAAGGGCGTGTAGCTCAGTGGTAGAGCATAGCTCTTATAAAGCTAGGGTCGAAGGTCCGATCCCTTCCACGCCCAAATAAACGGGCAGTTGGCGCAGTGGTAGCGCGTCCGCTTGACGTGCGGAAGGTCACAGGTCCAAATCCTGTACTGCCCACATTTCCTTGTTTTTTCTTGGGTTTTTGCTATTCTATGGGATAGAATTACTAGATATAATCAATAAAAAATATGACTACTAAATTAGAGCTTTTCAACCTAGCGCAAATAAAGAAAGATCTGCCCGACGTCCGGCCAGGCGATACTGTGCGGATTTTTCAGAGAATCAAAGAAAACGACAAGGAAAGAACGCAGATATTTGAAGGGCTGATTATTGCCAGAAAGCACGGCAAAGAAATCGGAGCTACTATTACCGTGAGAAAAGTAAGCGGCGGAGTTGGGGTGGAAAAAATTATTCCGCTCCATTTGCCGACAATTGAAAAAATAGAAATCGTAAAAAGGGAAAGGGCAAGAAGAGCCAAGCTTTATTATTTGAGAAACGCCAGGGGAAGAAAAGAAAGAAGGCTGAAAGAAATTTCAAAATAGTCCCGCGCGCGGGTGGTGAAATCGGCAAACACGCTAGCTTGAGGTGCTAGTGCCGCAAGGCTTGGAGGTTCGAGTCCTCTCCCGCGCACTTTGAAGAGTTATGATCAAAATCCGCAAAGTTAAACTTGCCGACCTGGAAGAAGTGACAAAAATAAGGCGGGCATCTCTGCCCAGCGCTTGGAAAAAATCAAGCTTTCAAAAAATGCTCGTTAAATATCCTGCCGGCTTTTTAGTGGCGGAAAACGAAAAAGAAATTATAGGATACATAATCGGAGGAATAAAAGAAGATTCTGGTTTGATTATTTCTTTAGCAATTAAACCGGCTTGGCGGAAAAAAGGAATAGGCGCGAATCTTTTGCAAAATTTGCTAAGAATAATCGGCAGAGACCCGAAAAAAATATTTTTGCACGTCCGAACATGGAACAAAGAAGCCGTTGATTTTTACAAAAGTTTTAAATTCAAAATAGCCGAAACGACTAAGGGACATTATAAAAACGGCGACGACGCTTATTTGATGGAAAAAGAAATTTAAAAAGGGCACTTGGCGCAGTTGGTTAGCGCGCATCGCTTACATCGATGAGGTCGGGGGTCCGAATCCCTCAGTGCCCACCAAGCCGAAGTAGCTCATGTAGTAGAGCGCATCTCTGAAAAAGATGAGGTAGCCAGTGCAAGTCTGGCCTTCGGCACGCGCGGGTGTAGCACAATGGTAGTGCATCTGGTTGCCAATCAGAGCACGTGGGTTCGATTCCCATCACCCGCTTGAGCAGTAGCGAAAGCGAAAGATGAAAGGCAGATGCCTTTCATCGCGCGCAAGCCAAGATGAGGGCAAACCCGAAGGGGCAAACTTCATTGCTTGAGCCCTTGACTTTTTTGCTTAGATATGATAATATAAGGCATCCCCTTAAAGGGGGTTTTTAATTGAAAAACGTAATCAAACAATGAAAAAATATCTAACCATTCTAGCCTCTGTCCTGATAATCGCAAATATGCTGCTCGGTTTTGACGTTCAAAGAGGCAAAATTGAGGCTGAAATCGCCCAATCCGCTCTGAATACAGATGCCAAACTTGTTATGTATCAAGAGAACTCCTTGGCCTCTCTTTCCAACCCAAATAATCCCGAACCCAAAGTCGCCAGAAGGATAGATGCCATAATTACCGCCTATTCAAGCACTCCCTGGCAAACGGATGAAGATCCTTTTATCACGGCGGCCGGAACAGGGGTAAGAGACGGAATTATCGCCAATAACGCGCTCCCATTTGGCACAAAAGTCAGGATCCCAGACTTATACGGCGATAAAATTTTTGTGGTTGAGGACAGAATGAGCTGGAAAAAAGGGAACGACCATTTTGATATTTGGTTTGCCGAATACCGTCAGGCCCTAAACTTTGGCGCCCAAAGAACCTATATTGAAGTTTTGGAAAGTTAAGCTATCCCGTGTTAATCTTAAAGCCGCCCGAGAGGGCGGCTTTTTGTTGTTGACGGCAAACTTAAATGTCTTTGCTACCTTGATATTTTAACCTCAAAAATCCACCTATGCCAAACAAAGTACGATATATGACAAAACTAATATTTCGTAAACGATCAAATAAAGAATTCCTTTCCACTTTTTCAAAATATGTGATGGTATCAACCAGCTTTGGATTTTTGATTTTTAATGAAACCAGCAAAGGAATGGCAGTCGCTAAATTTGGTCCGATGAAGTGCCAGGAATCGTGGAAAGCCAAAACTCCGCCGTTAATTACCTTTGAAAACCATAATTTAAAATCCAACTTAACAAAATTATATTCATGAGCGCCATCAATAAAAACAAATTCAATTCGTTGACAAAGCTTTTCTGCCGCATTTTCAGAAGTATCTCTGATCGGCTCAACAAATTCAGCAATGCTGGCCCTGTCTATGTTTTGCTTAAATTCCTCAAGTGTATCAACCTTGCCAAACATTTTTTGATGTTCAGAAGAGCCAATATGCGGATCGATGGCAAAGATTCTAACCTTATTTCCATCTTTAGAGCCATTACCGAGGCAGATGGTAGATTTTCCTTTCCAAGAGCCAACTTCCACTATCACATTCCCGGTTTTAATCTTCTTTGCGATATTATACAAGGAAAAACCCTCGGCCTCGGTCAACCATCCACCAATATTTTTGGTTTCTTTGTTGAAATCAAACATAGAGTTAAAAGACTATGGCCATTAAATAAAAAGGCAGTTTTTTAGTGCCCAGAGAGAGACTCGAACTCTCACGAGCTTGCGCTCACGACATTTTAAGTGTCGCGTGTATACCATTCCACCATCTGGGCAAGAGGCCACGGCCGGAATTGCACCGGCGTATAGCGCTTTTGCAGAGCGCTGCCTTGCTACTTGGCTACGTGGCCTTATTTTTCAATTGTTCCAAAATTCCTTCAATTTCGCCAGCCTCGACTGTCAATTTCTCCTTCAAAAACTTAATTTTTGGAATCGGCCTCATTCTTAATTTTCTGTTCAGCTTTTGCTGTAAAGAATAAATCATTTTGTTTAAAATATCAACAACGATTTGGAGCTTGTCTCCGGGCCAAACTGAAATAAAAACAGAGCTATCTTCCAGGTCTACGGAAGTTTCCACGCGAGTTACGGTTACCAAAATATCAGGAGAAAGATCAAGCTCCCTGAAAATTATCTTGGCAATCTCTTCTTTTATCAATTCGTTTACTCTAGAGACGCGCTTTGCCATAAATTTCTTTAAAAAACGCCAAAATGTCGTCTTTCTCAATTAAAATGTTTCCTTCGCATAAAAAACCGCACTCCTCGCCCTTTGAGCACCTCTCTATATCTTTTTTGTCCCTCTGAAGATTGATTAATTTCCCTCGGCCGACCAGTTCATCATTTCTCAAAATCTCTATCTTGCTTCCTTTTTCAACACAGCCTTCCAAAACCCGTCCGCCAATGACTTGGCGGTTTTTTTCCATTGCGAATACAGCTAAAATTCTTGCTTTTCCCAAATTCTCCCTTGATGCTTCGGGCGATAACTGGGCTTCCATTAAATTCCTGACTGACTCTGCTAGTTCGTATATAACTTCAAAATTAACTATCCTGATTTTTTCCCTCAAAGCCATAGCTTTAGCCATGGGACTTACTTTTACCCTGAACCCCAAAATTTTAGCTTGACTGCTCTTTGCCGACTTTACATCCGACTCGTTTATGTCGCCAGCTTCGGCTTTAATAATACAAAGAGCCACCTTATCATGGGGAATTACTTTTAAAATTCCGGTAATCGCTTCTAATGAGCCAAGAAAATCCGTTTTCAAAATTAAATTTAAAACTTTCTGCTCCGGGCTCAAGGGAACTTGAGAAATCGCGGTTTTCCATCCGGAATCCTTTGCCGCCAGCTTAGCTGTTTCCAGATCGGGAAAGACTTTAAAATTTTCACCGACTTTAGGTAATTCTTCAAACCCGAAAACTAAAACCGGGTCAGACGGCAAAGCTCTTTCAACGGAATTTCCCTGAAAATCTTTTAAATTTTTAATTTTGCTTATTGCCGATTCTGTTCCGATGACGTCGCCTATTTTCAAAACCCCTTGGCTTAAAATCAAAACAGCCAAAGGTCCAGTCTGATCATCCATCTGCGACTCAATAACCCAGCCTTCGGCCGGTTTTTCCAAATCGGTTTTCAACTCGCTTAATTCGCTTACTAAAAAAACCAACTCCAAAAGCTCGTCAATTCCCTTGCCGGAAACAACCGATGTTCCCACCGACGGAACCTCCCCCCCCAAAGACTCAACTAAAATATCTTCTTTAGCCAAATCTCTTTTTGCTTTTTCCAGATTCGCTTCGGGCCGGTCAACTTTATTCAAAGCGACAATCAGAGGAATTTCAGCTTTTTTGATATGCGAAATCGCTTCTTTGGTCTGCGGTTCAACCCCCTTGGCCGCGTCCACCACGAGAATCGCGATATCAGCCGCCCGCGCCCCCCGCGAACGCATTTTAGAAAAAGCTTCGTGCCCAGGAGTGTCAATAAAAGTGATTTTTCTTCCCTCTTTTTCAATCTGGCAGGCGCCGATATGCTGGGTAATGCCGCCTGATTCCGTTTTGGCGACAGCCGATTTGCGGATAAAATCCAAAAGCGAAGTTTTGCCCGCGTCCACATGGCCCAAAACCACCACGATCGGCGGCCTGATTATTAGGTTGTTAGATTGATTTTCCATTATTGTTTTTCGCCTTTTCTATGGCTAGCTTCTCTTCGTCGGACAGCTGGTATTCCGACTCGCCGTTTTTTATGGGCTTGCCGTAAATCCTATTATCCTGCCTGGTATATAAACTAGTAATGACGACACCGGAATCGTTATCGTCCAAAAGAGCGGCGGAAAAACTTAAATCGCTGCCGGTCTCTTTAAAAGGGTTGAATCTGACCATGCCGACTTTTTGGATGTTAAGCCTGTTTTTCTCTTTCAGTCTTTTCGTTTCATCAGAAAGCTTTTTAAGACCGTCCTCAAGCGATCTGAAACGAGCCAAGAGTTCTTCCAGGTTTTTCGGCTGATTATTCTGTTTTTTGAATGGGTTGAACATATTTTTCCTGACGGATTACTTTGAAAAATAACCAATATAAAAACATTATAGGCCTTTTTTGAGAATTCCGCCAGTTGCATGAAGATAGTTGGAGATCGGATCTCCAACATATAAATCTCATACAAACTTGGCGGTGGGGGTGAGATTCGAACTCACGAAGAGATTGCTCCCTTAATGGTTTTCGAAACCATCGCTTTCGGCCACTCAGCCACCCCACCATTTATTCAAAGTGGTGGACCCACGGGGAATTGAACCCCGCCCTCCTCCATGCCATGGAGGCGTAATGCCGATTTACTATGGGCCCGTGTGCCCCCACCAGGAATCGGACCTGGATATCCACGTTAGGAGTGTGGCGCTCTATCCATTGAGCTACAGGGGCTGGAATAAATTTCTAGCCGCTAATTTATATGCTTTAAATTATCATATTTCCCCTTTGTTGACAAGAAATTTTGTGCTAAAATTATGTATATGGAAAAATCGCCTTTTGTTGAAATCGCCAAAAGAGTTTGTCCGGCTGTGGTCACTATCGCTGTTTCCAAAGATCTGCCGGCGATTGAAGGTTTTTATTTTTTGCCTTATGCTGGCCAGAAGCTGGTTATGCCAAAAGTAAAAAATAAAAAAGAGAAAACCAAAGTCGGCGGCGGCTCGGGTTTCGTTATTTCTGAAGACGGCTACGTTCTAACCTGCAATCATGTGGTCGGCGACGTTGACGCCGACTATACCGTCATTGTTGATCCCGAACATAAATATCCGGCCAAAGTTTTGGCTAGAGACGGATCCATTGATATTGGCATTTTGAAAATAGAAGCTAAAGGCCTTTCTTTTCTAGAACCCGGGGATTCAAATACCATTGAATTAGGAGAAGAAGTAATGGCCGTAGGCAATCCGCTAGGGGAGTTTGAAGACACTCTGTCGGCTGGAATTATTTCCGGGCTTTCGCGAAAAATCACCACCCCCAGCGGCATGTTTTACGACGCCACCAATCTGCGAGGGCTAATCCAAACCGACGCGGCGATTAATCCTGGGAATTCCGGCGGCCCGCTGGTTGATATGCAGGGGAAAGCCATTGGCATTAACACGGCCGTTATTATGGGAGCCCAGAATATCGGCTTTGCCATTCCCATTAACTACGCTAAAAAAGACTTGGAAGAAGTTATGCAGTTTGGCAAAATCAGACGGCCGTTTCTAGGCATTAGATATGTTATTCTGAATAAAGAAATCTCTCAAACGCAAAAGCTGCCGGTTGAACATGGCGCTTTGATCTTAAGAGAAAATTTCGGAGAGCCGGCCATTGCTAAGGGGTCTACGGCTGATAAAGCCGGGCTCAAGGAATATGATATTCTTCTGGAAGCCGACAATAAAAAAATTACCGAAGAAAACACTTTGGCCGATATCTTAAAAGGCAAGGAAATCAGCCAGGAAATTTGCCTGAAAGTTCTGCGGGAGGGAAAAGAAATGGGTTTCAAGCTAAGGCTGGATGAAAAGAAATAATCAGGGTGGCTAAGCAGACTCGAACTGCCTCAAACAGGTCCACAACCTGTTGTGCTGCCATTACACCATAGCCACCATTTTTATCAGGCAAATTTATGTGCCCCCGCCAGGAGTCGAACCTGGATATCCGGCTTAGAAGGCAGGCGCTCTATCCATTGAGCTATGGGGGCGGAGCGCTGTTATTCTAGCTAAAATTCACTTTTTTGGCAACCTCTCCTTAAAGGGATCTGGATACGTCTTTGAACCAACCGCTTCAAACCTATCATTTTTTTCCTGCCATATTTTTAATACGCTTACATAGTCTTTTTCTGAAAAAAGGATAGGCTTTTCCGTGATTTCAGGTTCCGCCCTTTTAACCAAAACTAGGTATTTATAAAAAAGCCCGGCGCCCAAAAGAAGGGAAATCGCTGTTAAACACAAAAAGACCAAAAAAGCATGTTCGGCTAAAGACCGCCAAAGAGAGCGGAAAAACTTTTCTGTTATTTTTATTTTTTCTTTTGGCATATTTATTTTGAATAAACCCTGATAGAGAGGCCGACTTTAATATCGTTTTCGGAAAACGGAACGCGCGAAACATTAAGCCCGCGAACCTCAATTAGATATTCGCTAGCCTCCATTTTGTCAAAGAAACTAAGAAACTCCGGGAAATGGCCGTCTAGCGCAATCTGAAAGCCGGAAATTAGCGGATCCTTTGAAACGAGCCCTTCGGGCGAGATTTTTATTTTAAGACCGGCCTGACCGGAAATTTTTTCTAAAAACCTTATAAAATCAACCGGCAACTCGGACTGAACGAAAAGCTCGCTGGTTTTTTTAAAATTCGGCCCAATCTCCCTATTTCTTTTCTTAAGATCTTCCAAATCGGCTAGCCTTGAGCTTAAAAGAAGAGCCGCCTGTTTTTGCGAAACAATTTGAGAAGAATTATTTCTAATCGCCTTAAAAGTCGGGTATGTCAAAAACAAAGAAATCCCAGAGCCAAGAACAACAAAAACTGCCAAAGATAAATTAATTTTCGCTTTTAATGTCATTGAGGTTTAATTTAAAAATAACCATAAAATCAATATCTTTAGGCTCAGACCAGGCAGAAGGCGGAAAATAAATTTCAGTAAAGCTTTCTTCGTCCTCCAGCCTCTCTTTAAATCCCAGGAGGTCTTCCCTTGTCAGGGCAAATCCCCCGAGAGATATTGCGGAATTCTCCCTGCTGAAATCAAGGGTTTTAAGATAGCTTCCCGACGGAAGCATGCTGGAAATTTTTTCAAAAATTTGAGTTAAATTAAATTGTCCGCGGTAAAACGAATCCAGTTCTGAAAAGGTTTGATTGTATTCAATTACTTCTTTTTCAATCTCTTCAGCTCCGGAATTTTTCTGTTCAGCGATTATCTGATTAAAATAAATCTTTTGGGTTCTTACTTCCGCCAAGACAAAAATTTCAACAATAAATAAAATCAGAGTCAGAGAGATTAAAAATCCCAAAAACGTTATCCCCAAAATCAGGACTATTTTCAGCCTGTTTTCCAGAATAAGCTCGCTTTTTTGTTCGGCTGGCAATAGATTAATCATCGGTTGAGTTTTTTTGAATAAAAAACGCCACGCAGGGCCAGCCCTAAGGCAGTGGCGTATCTTAACGAATCTTCGCGAGACATTTGCGGAGTTTCTTTCTGATTTTCAGGCAAGATATTTATCCAGGGATTGCTGATTTCCACCGGAATTTTCAGTTCTGAAAAAAGCAGATCGGTAAGCCCTTTGAGATTCGCCCCGCCCCCGCAAATTAAAACCTTAGTTAGGGCGCCGGCCTTTAAAATCTGCTCTTTGCGCAAATCGTGAGTCTGATAAAAATCCAGATGCTTTTTAACTTGCTGGATTAAATCAACTAAGGCTGGAATGAGCGCCTCAAAAATTTTACCTTTTTGCCCGGTTTGGGCCTGGCCGAACGGCTTTCCACCTAGGCCGTATTTCAGCTTTAAATTTTCCGCCTGGGCCTCGCCCACTCCTAGATTTCTGGCAATCAGCTGGGTGAAATGCCGGCCGGAAACCGGAATAGAAGAAGTAAATTTCACGCAGCCGTCAAAAGCAATAAAACTAGTGCGGCTGGCCCCCAAATCAATCAAGAAAACAGGCTGATCGTTTTTTCCGTTTTTTATCAATGCCCGGGCGATAGACAAAGATTCAATCTCCAAAGCTAAAATTTTCAGTCCAGCCTCTTTCAGACAAAAAACATATGGATCAATAATATCTCTGGGCAGAGCGGCGAGTAAAATGTCCAGGTGGTCTTTTGAATCGGAACTTTGCGGCATTATTTCGTAATCCAGATAAACCTTTTCAATCGGCAAGGGAATATAATTTTCCGCTTCAAAAATTACCGCCGATTTCAAATATTCCTCGGCCATCAAAGGCATCTGGATAATCTGCAAAAAAGCCTTTTCTTCCGGCAAAGAAACAACCGCGTATTTTGTTTTTATTTTCTCTCCCTGAATCTTGCTTAAGGCTTCTTTAACAATTTCAACCAGAGCTTCTTTCTTTTTTATTTCCCCCTCCTTGATAATCCCTGCCTTTATTTTTTGTTCACCAAAAGAAGCCAGCCTAAAAAAGCTCCCTTTCTTTTTAAGCTTAATGATCTTTAAGGAAAAATCGGAAATATCCAATCCAAACGCTTCGGTTTTCAAATTTAAAAAATCCATAAATATAATCCGAATGCTATGAATAATTATATCACATTTGCGTCATTCGCATTATATTATTGTATTTCTTTCCAGCCGGACACCTGCCAAGAACCACCAGGCCCGGAAGAAAAACCGGCGTTAATCAATCCCTGCTCATAATTGACAGTTGCTCCCGGCTCTAAATTGATTTTCTTTGCCGCAAGTTCGGTAACCGCCACGCCGTTATGCAGATAAACCAAGCCGTTATTGGCATAGAATACCGCGCCGGTAGCTCCGTTATGAATATCCATAGCGGCGTTATGGTGAGTACAGCCGGTTGAAAAACTGCCGTCGCAACCAGAATCAGACAGAATCATTATATAACTGCCTAGCTGGCCGGAACCCTGAAAAACGCCGTTGTTTTCAATATGAACCCACTTGTCAGTCAAAACTATACAACTCGCCAAACCATAAGCAGCCGCGCATTTAATCCCGGAGCCGTTGCTAATGTCAATATAGCCGGTAACGTAAATGGTCCCATCAACAGTAAGCGTTTTGTTGTTGCTGGTCATTATCAGATTGCCATCAATTTTTTTGGGGCCATAAGATATACTGGAAGTTATTGACAAATTTCCGGAATAAACGCCACCCAAAATCGCGTCTTGCTTCCATTGATTGATATTTGAATCGGAAATCGGCATATTCTGCAGAGGTGGATCAGTACTTCCTGGCACAGCCGCGCCCGGCGTCAGGGGATTAGGACAAACAGGCTGACTCGGATTATTCAAGAAATTAAGCGAGTAAGAATCAATTGTCTGATAATAACCGTCTCCGCAAATTTTGCTGTCGTCAATATCATTGGCATGAGCGTCGCCTAAAACAATTACGTCCTTTAAAAAAGTAATTTGCCCTCCCAAATAAACTTTAAAATCCAGGTCGCCAATAATTTCCAGCCAGACAGGACTGCCAGCCGACCAGTCCTGGGAATATTTAGCTTGGCCTTGGCCATAGCCCATGTTTTGGTCCTTGCCACAAACCCAATAATCATTGCCGTCTCTGGAAGCGTCAATCATCAGCCAATAAACAACGCCGGCCGTTAAAGCCGGGGGCGAAGAAAAAACCACATCAACCCAGCCAAAAGAAGTCCCAACCAGATCTTCGTCTAGTTTAGCCGAAGCCAAGACTGTTTTGGTGGGCGAAGAGCCGCTATTGGTCAAAATCTTTACGGTTCTGTCGTCGGGATCGCCGACTTTTTTAATATATAAACTTACTTTCACCAACGAATTACCTGCCGATGGAATAAAACTTTGGGCTATGTCAATAATCGGATCTGCCCGTCCGAAAATTTGTCCCGAATTATAAACAACGTGGCTTTGGTCTAAAGACATACCCGTGGCCACGAACGCATTGCCGGTGATTGTCGCTCCGTTGTCGCCGGTAATAGAGCCGTTGGAATAAACGTTCCCGGCCAAGCCGCCGGCCCCCTGAATCTTTGAATTATTCTCCATATTAATCCCCAACACTCCTGCCTGGGCGCCGTAAAAGAATTGCGGGTTGACAGATTCAATGGCCAAACGGCCTTCCAGCTTCCGGAAAATATTGTCAGGGGCTGTTCCTGTGCTTTGAATTATTTTCGTATTTTGGCTCGGGGAATCAACGGAAATCTGGACAATTGCCGCATCAACCGAGAAGGTGTAGCCAGAAGGCAAGTCCATTGATTTTTTTGCTCTTAAAATCGCGTCTTCCAGTCCTGATTCGGCGGCAAAATAAGACCGGCTTGAATTTACGACGTTTTTAGAAATTTTTTGCTGGTTTAAAGTCAGAACAAAAAGGCTGGAAGCTAAAGAAAATATAGCGGCTGAAACCAGAATGGCGATATAGATAGCTGCGAAACCTTGTTTTTTGATCATCATCTTAAAACGGCGGCTGAAACCACATTAATAGAAGCCGTGTTTCCGAAAATTTGATTTTTATAATCAACCTGAAAGCTGAACCTGACCGAATCTTGATTCGCTCGGGTAAAAACCAAATTGCTCGCCCGGACATTGTCTGAAGTCAAGGGTTGGGCGAGTTGCCCCTCTTTTTTGAAGCAAATCCGCTCCTGGCAAAGATAAAAATCAATATAGCTTTCGGTTTCCAAAGCTTGGAGATATTTGGTTGTTTCCAAAGAAAGCTGGCCGGAATTGGAAGTAGGCGTATAAATACTTTTTGCTCCCCGAATTTCCCTGCTGATTATCTCCCTGGCGTAATTTGCCGAAGACATCACCTCTCTCAAAGCCTTGGCTTTGGCGCCGGATCTCATACCTAAAAAAATAAACGGAAAAACAGCTGAAATGATAATTAAAAGAGTGGCGGCATAAACTAGAATTTCAGTTAAAGTAAATCCCTTGTTTTTTTCAGTCATCTTTTTTATCGCCAATTAGTGAAATAGGCGCTTAGTTTTATTTCGCGAGACCGGCCTTTTTCCAGCCAAGACACGAAAACAGACGCTTTTTTTGTGTTAGGATCGTTGATTCCGCCCGAAGCCACAATATTGTCCGAACCGTCGCGCTGGACATCTTCAAATATCACTTTTCTTGAAAAAATATCAATTATTTCCTCTCCCTGGACAAGCTTCCATTTTGGCTCTTCGTCTCCGGATATTTCAAGATGATACGGAAAGCCGACAAGCAAAACTCCGAAACCGTCATATTCGTCTCCCGGATCATTATTGTCCCAGACAATATTATTTCTGAAGCTTCTGGCAGCTTCCAGAGCCTCCTGCGCCAGATTGGCAGCTATGACATTCTGACGGGCTTTGGCTTGAGCATCCAGAGACAAAGAAATCAGAGTCAAAAAACTGACCAAAACAGCGACAATTACGGCGATCGCCACTAGTATCTCAACCACAGAAATGCCTCTCTGCTTCATCTTTGGATTATTGCCAATTTGGCGCTGAAACATAAATTGAACTGCCTTTGGCGGTTTGGCCATCAGCTTGGTACTCAATCAGATTTCCGGTAGAGTCCCCGCTGACGGCAATCGTCAGGGCCTTGGTATTATTTCTTTTGTCGCGAAAAACGCAAAACTTGGTATCTGGAGAATTTAAGCTAATGGTCTGAATTTTTATTTTCTGGATTTCGCCGTTGACCTCAGCTTCTCCCTCCCAATAAATCTGACCCCCTATTAGATTGTCGCTGATTAAAATATTTTTGAATGTGTCTGGATTCGGAGGATTTGAAAAAATCAAGCTTATTGTTTCGCCTGCGGTGTCAATTTGCCGGCCGGTGTAATCAAAATGGATATGTCTGGAATCTTTTATTCTATCTTCGTCTGAAGCTGGCAGAGTTTCCGCAAGACTCATTTGCCCAAAACCATTTACGTATATTATTTTAATTTTTAATGGTTCGTCAGTCAGCCTTAAAGATATTGTCCCTGACTGACCGGTCGTACCCTCTATTCTGTCAAAAACAATTTCTTGCCCGGCGCCGGCCAAATTAATATCAAAAATTTCAGCCCCCTTGGCAACTTGATAAATTTTGTCAAAAGAAATGTCCCTAACTGAATAATCGGCCCCTTTAAAAAGGGCGTATTGGTGAGGGATAGACGAAGTTGAAAAATAAACTCCCCAGGAACTATAATTTTCCGACGCCAAAGTTTTTTCCCGGGCCATTCTTAAGGCAGACACTATCTCTTCGGCTGAAGTTGAAAGATCTAATCCGGTTTTGAACATCCGCAAGGCGGGAAAAGACAGGCATAACAAAATAAGCGAAATGGCCACGGCGACCGCTAATTCAACCAACGTAAATGAATTCCGCTTTTTTATTGTTCTTGCCATTATTATTGCATTTCGCCAAGCATTGAATACATCGGCTGGATCATTGAAACCGCAAAAAATCCCACAATTGTTCCGATTAAAATCATTAAAACCGGCTCAATGATTGAAGACAAATTCTTAGTGTCATTAGAAACTTCTTCCTCGTAAAAATCAGCCAATTTAGCCAAAATAGACGATGTTTCGCCGGTCTCTTCGCCCACCTCAATCATTTGCACAAGAGTAGCCGGATAAATCTGACCCTTGGTCTTTAAGCTAACCGATAATTTTTCTCCTTTTTTCACTTCTTCTTTAGCGGCCAGCAAAACTTTTTTATAAGCGGCGTTGCCCAAGGTCCCTGAAACGATTTCCAACGCCCGGGGCAGAGAAATTCCAGCCGCCACAAGAGAGCTTAGGTTTCTGGCAGTATAAGCCGTATTGGTTTTTTTAATGAGAGGGGAAATTATCGGAGCCTTCAACAAGATAATGTTAATGATTTTTTTTACTTCCTTGTTCTTCATAGCTTCTTTAAGACCGAAAAATAAAGCCAGAAACAAAACCAAGACAAAGTACCATTTTTTAGTCAGAAAGTCTGCGAATTTCAAAACCAGCCTGGTTGTCAAAGGCAATTCTGCGCCAAGCTCATTAAAGGTTTCAGCGAGCTTGGGCACGACCATAATAAGCATCAACGTGCCTATACCGACCATAGCCGCGAGAATTACCGCAGGATAAATCATCGCCCCCTTGATTCTGGATTTCAGTTCATTCTCTCTTTCCATTTGCAGAGTAAGAGTTTTTAAAACCTTTTCCAATGTCCCTCCTTCCTCCCCGGCCCGAACCATATTCAGAAAAAAATCGGAAAACGTTTTCGGCTGGCCGCTAATAGCTTCTGAAAAACTTTTTCCCTCTGTAACCTCTTTTTTAATTTGCTCAATGGCTTTTCTGAACTTTTCATTTTTGGCCTGCAAACCCAAGGTATCTAAAGCCCGTGGCAGAGGAAGCCCGGCTCCGACCATTACCTGCAGATTCTTAGTAAAAAACATCTTTTCAGCCAGAGAGGGGCCGAAAAACGAAAAAGAAAAAATTTTTTTCTTAGAGGGGCTAGAGTCCAGCCCTATTTTAATCAAAATTAAGCCGTCTCTCCTTAAATCAGCGGCTAATTGGCGCTCATCTTTAGCTTCCAAAACCCCGGATTTTGTTTCGCCAGCCAACGACTTGGCGATATAAGAATACTTCGGCATTTTATTCTATGATGACGCGAAGAACTTCTTCTATTGAAGTTATCCCTTGAACCGCCTTGATTATTCCGTCCTCAATCATCGTGATCATTCCCTCGTTTTTGGCTCGCTCATGAATCTGGTCTGAAGTGGCGCGCTTGACAATTAGCTCTTTAATTGACTCGGTTACGGGCAAGACCTCGTAAATTCCAAGCCGGCCCATATAGCCGTCGGGCGCTTCTTTTGCCGGCTTGGGCCTGAAAAAGGGAATGCTCTTGAAAGAGGCTTTGGGCTTGACGATTTTTTCTTCCTGCAAAATTTTCAAAACCTTTTTTAAGTCGCAGTATTGGGCGATATTTTTTAATTCCGCTTCTTTCAAAATATACCTTTCTTTTTCAGGACAAAGTTTCCGAACCAATCTTTGGCCGATTATCAAATTCAAGGTGGAGGAAATCAAAAAAGGTTCAGCTTTCATATCAATCAAACGGGGAATGGCCCCAGCCGCCGAATTAGTGTGCAGGGTTGACAGAACCAAATGACCGGTCAGAGCCGCGTTAATCGCTAAAGCTGCTGTTTCGTTATCGCGGATTTCTCCGACCATAACAATGTCAGGGTCCTGCCTAACCAGAGATCTCAAGCCCGTGGAAAAACTAAGGCCGATCTTGGGATTTACCTGAGTCTGATTGATCCGCGGCATGCGGTATTCCACAGGGTCTTCAATGGTTGAAATGTTGACTCCCGGCGTATTCAAAATTTCCATCGCGGAATAAAGCGTGGTGGTTTTGCCCGAGCCTGTCGGCCCGGTGACCAAAATCATGCCTACGGGCTTTCTTAGGTTATTATGGAAATCTTCCAAGGATTTTCTGAAAAACCCCAATTGCTCTAATGTAAAAGCCTTGGCGGTTTCCGACAAAAGCCGCATAACGATTTTTTCTCCGTCAAAAACCGGCAAAATTGAAACGCGGATTGAATACTTGTAATCTTCGGCTTCAATTTTAAAACGGCCGTCCTGGGGAAGCCGATGCTCGTCCAGCTTCAAATTGGAAAGAACCTTGATTCTTGCCACAATTCCAGGAGCGCCAACCTTGGGCAAAACCATTGCCTCTCTTAATATGCCGTCAATGCGATACCTGACCAACACTTCTTTTTCCGTGGGTTCAATATGAATGTCCGAAGCCCTCTGTAAAATAGCGTGCTTTAACAAAGTGTCAACAATTTTAATAACTGGGAGCTCTTGAGCGATTTTTTGCAGCTCCTTGCTCTCTTCCTTTTCTTTCGCCCCCTCTCCGTCTGCGATTACTTTTATTCCGCCGGCTTCAGTTTTTATTATGTCGCCGAATTCCGCCTCAAGCGTTTTTTGATACTGACGAAGGACGTTTTTTATTCCTTCGGGCGTTGCCAAGCGGGGCAAAATTTTCAGATTGGCCGTCTTTTTTATAAACTCAACGGTCCCTAAATCTTCGGGATCAAGCATTGCCACCTCTAAATTACCCCCGGTTTTCCGAAAGGCGATAATATTGTGCGAACGGGCAATAGGCTCTGGAATCATTTTTAAAACTTCAGGCGGCACAGCCTCTTTTTCTAAATCCACAAAAGGAATGCCCAGAATATAAGCCTCCAACTTGACCAATTCTTCCTGCGAAATAAGGTCTTCGGAAACCAAAATATCGCCCACTTTTTGGCCGGTGTCTTCGGCTTTTTTTCGGGCGGCTTCAAATTGTTCGCCAGAAACCAAGCTTGCGTCCAAAAGAAAGGCTTTTAATTGTTGCGGTTCAACGCGCATAATTTTTACTCTCTGATAATATTTTTAATTTTTGCTGTAAGCTCGGCCAAGCTATATTGGGCTTTGACCAGATAAGTGGTCGCGCCCAGCTCCAAAACCTTATTGATGTCGGCCATACCCTCTAAATTAGTCAAAACGATTACCGGTATTTCTTTTGTTTTTTGATCTTCTTTCAACTTTTTTAAAACTTCAAATCCGTTAATCCTAGGCAGGATAAGATCAAGTAAAATTAAATCTGGCCGGCGGTCTTTGGCCAACCTTAATCCTATCTCCCCGTCTAAAGCGGAGATGACTTCGTAATTCTCCTGAGCCAAGTTGTCGCCAACGACTTTCTGGAGAGTCGACTCATCCTCAATAAATAATATTGTTTTCATTTAATTGGTAAAGTAAACCAGAAAGTACTGCCCTTTCCTTCCTGGCTTTTAAAACCGATCTTGCCTCCCGACCTTTTAATGATTGCCTTGGCGATATATAATCCCAGCCCCGATCCTTCGGTCTGGTGCCGTAGAGCGTTGGCTGACCGGAAAAATTTCTGAAAAATATATTTTTTATCAGCCTCGGGAATCCCCACTCCGCTATCAACGACCTCCACACAAATATTTCCTTTTCTCTTAAAAATTTTCAGCGCGATTTCCCCTTTTTCGCTAATATACCTTATGGCATTGTCTAAAAAAATTTCTATTACCTGAACAACCTGCGACTCGTCGGTAAAAACTCTAGGCAAATTGGCTGCATCGCTGATTTTAATTTCCACGTTTGATGCCAAAGCGTAGGGTTTTACTGCTTTTGCCGCTTTTCCCGCCAAATCAACCAGAGAAACCTCCTTTTTGATAAAAGGAAGAGTTGCTGTTTCTATTCTGGAAACAATGAGCAAGTCGGAAATCAATTGCTCCATTCTGGCCGAGTTTTCCTTTAAGATCTTGAAATACTCTGCTTGCTTGTTTTCAATTTCTCCCAAACGACCTGACATCAAAAAATCCGCCGCCCATTTTAAATTAGAAAGTGGAGATCTTAATTGATGGGAAACTATGCTGATAAATTCCGATTTCAAGCGGGCAACTTCAGCCAGCCGGTCAAAAGAATGGATAATTATATAGGAAATAACAAATAACGCAGCGGCTGACAGGATAACGACCAAAGCGACAAGTTCTGGCGTTTCAATGAATCGGTTGCCGATAAAATAAGCCAAAAGTATAGAAGCGATAATAACCGCGCCCATCATTAAAAAAAGAAGCTGGGGACACTGCCACAAAGGCAGGCCGTATTTTTTGCACTGACTAAAGATATTCAATCTTATTCCTTTGATCATTTATTCAATATAACATATCAAAGGATTGACCAAAAGCGAAAAAATAGATATATCTAAAACATCGGGGTGTGGTGTAATGGCAGCACGAGTCCTTTGGGAGGATTTAGTTCCAGTTCAAGTCTGGACGCCCCGAATATAAATTTTTAATACAGGTTTTAGTTTGCGGGCGTCGTATAACGGCATTACCTCAGCTTTCCAAGCTGATGACAGGGGTTCAATTCCCCTCGCCCGCTAAGTTTTTACGAAGTAAAAACGCAAGCAAAGATAAAGGCAAGCAAACTTCATCGCCCGCTTGAGTCGCAACGAAAGCCAAGAAGAGATCTATCTCTTAGCCCGCTTGAGTCGCAACGAAGCTTGTTTTTTTATTTTGCGTACTCCACCACTCTCATCTCGCGGATAACATTAACTTTAATTTCGCCTGGGTATCTTAGCTCGGCCTGAATTTTATTGGCAATGTCTCTGGCCAGTTTTTTGGCTCCGAAGTCGTCAATCTCTCCCGGTTTGACGAAAACCCTGATTTCCCTTCCAGCCTGCAAAGCCCATGCTTTTTCCACGCCGGAAAAAGTCAAGGCGATATTTTCCAGCTCGCCCAATCTTTTTAAATAATTTTCCAAAGTGTCTTTCCTGGCCCCGGGCCTGGCTCCTGAAATCTGGTCAGCTGACTGAACAATTCTTGATTCCAAACTTAAGTAAGGATATTCTTCGTGATGCGATTTGAAAGCGTCAATTACCTCTTTTTCTATGCCGAACTTCTCTAAAATTTTTATACCGATATCAACATGAGATCCTTCAATCTGCTGATCAACGGCTTTGCCAATATCATGCAAAAGACCGGCCTTTTTGCAGACTGAAACATTAGCGCCGATTTCAGCCGCCAAAGCCGAAGCCAAATGAGAAACCTCAATTGAGTGGATTAAAACATTCTGGCCGTAGCTTGTTCTGAAGCGAAGCCGGCCCAACAGCTGAATTAATTTTGGATCAAGCCCAATCACTCCTATATCATAGACCGCCGCCTCGCCAGCTTCTTTAATCTGGGAATTGATTTCTTTTTGCGCCTCTTCTACTTTTTCTTCTATGCGGGCTGGCTGTATCCTGCCGTCTTTTATCAATTTTTCCAAAGCAAGCTTGGCGATTTGGCGCCTGACAGGGTCAAAGCCTGAAATAACGACAGCTTCAGGAGTTTCGTCAATCATTATTTCAACCCCTGTTAATTTTTCCAAAGTCCGGATATTCCGGCCTTCTTTGCCGATAATCCTGCCTTTGATTTCTTCCGAAGGCAAATTAAAAGTAGTGGTAGTGGTTTCCTGCGCCTGAGAAAGAGCGAGTTTCTGGATAACTTCCGCGATTATTTCCTTGGCTTTGTTTTCATAGCGGTCTTCGCCTTCCACTTCCAGCTTGCGCAATCTTTCCAAAAGATCTTTTTCGTATTCTTTTTCCAGGCCGAGCAGCAATTCGGCCTTTGCCTCGGATTTTTTCAGCCCGGCGATTTTTTCCAGCTTTTCCAGGCTTTCTTTCCTTAAAATTTCCAAAGACTCTTTTACCTGCCTTAATTTTTCAATTCTTTGATGAAAATCCTTTTCCCTGATATCAAACTCCAAAGATTTCTGCTCTAAAACGCTTTCTCTTTTTAAGAGCAGCTTTTCAGTTTTTAAGATATTTTCGTACCTTTCCTCGGTCTCTTTTTTAGATGCCTCCAGCAGGCCTTGAGCTTTTTCTTTTGCTCCAGAAACAATAATATCCGCTTCTTCTTTAGCTTTTTGGACTTTCTTCTGGATTGTTTGTTCTATTGTCCCAGCCCTTTTTCTGGCTATTGACTGCCGAATGTAATAGCCGAGAACCGCGCCTAAAACCAAAGAAAAAATGCCCGCTAAAAACGAAATGATAAATTGATTCATAGTTTAAATTGGAATTCATTTTTTTGCCTTGATAACTTCGTCAATAACCCCGTATTGCTTTGCTTCTTCGGCTGACAGATAAAAATCTCTGTCGGTGTCTCTCTCTACTTTTTCCAAGGGCTGGCCAGTGTGTTTTGAAACAATCTGATTCAGCCGGTCCTTGATCTTGATAATTTGTTTCGCGGTGATTTCCACTTCCACGGCAACGCCAGTGGCTCCGCCCATAACCTGGTGCAAAAGCACTTCGGAATTGGGCAGGGCAAAACGCTTTCCCTTTTCGCCGGCCGCCAATAAAATAGCGGCCATAGAGCCGGCCATACCCACGCAAAACGTGGAAACCGGCGGCTTAATGTGCTGCATGGTATCATAAATCGCCAGTCCGGCTGTAACTACCCCGCCCGGAGAATTGATATAAAGCTGAATGTCTTTTGCAGGATCTCTTGAAGCCAGAAATAAGAACTGAGCGATAATTGAATTGGCCACCGCGTCAGTTACGGGGCCGCCTAAAAAAATAATTCTGTCTTTTAAGAGCCGCGAATAAATGTCGTAAGCTCTTTCGCCGTATTGGCTTTTTTCTATTACTGTCGGTATCAAATTCATATTCCTATTTTTCTATTATACCAAAAAACCGACGATTAGTAAAGCTACTATGTTAAGCACCTTTATCATCGGATTAATGGCCGGGCCAGCCGTATCTTTGTAGGGGTCGCCAACCGTGTCGCCTGTCACGGCCGCCTGATGCGCCAGGGAACCCTTGCCCCCGAAAGCGCCGGCTTCTATGTATTTTTTAGCATTGTCCCAAGCCGCTCCTCCTGAAGTCATAGAAATAGCCACAAAAATACCGGTTATAATGGAACCTATCAGCAGTCCGCCCAAAGCCTCTTTGCCCAAAACAAATCCCACTAAAAGCGGGGCGATAATCGGAATTAAAGCGGGTAGAATCATCTGCCTGATAGCGGCCTTGGTCACTATATCTACGCATTTTCCGTATTCTGGCTTTGCTTCAAGCTCAAGCAACCCCTTTATTTCTTTGAACTGCCGCCTTACTTCGTCCACCACCTTAGCCGCTGCTTTTCCGACGGCATTCATAGCCATAGAAGCAAAATAATAAGGCAGGAGGCCGCCCAAAAACAGGCCGGCCAAAACTTTAGGGTCGCTTAAAAGAAATTTAACCTCACTGCCAAGATTGGCTAATTCCTGCGTATAAGATGAAAAAATAACCAAAGCCGCCAGTCCGGCGGAAGCAATCGCATATCCTTTGGTAATCGCTTTGGTGGTGTTTCCCACGGAATCTAAAGCGTCGGTTGTTTCCCTGACCTTGTCCGGGAACCCCGACATTTCAGCAATTCCTCCGGCGTTATCGGTGATAGGCCCGTAAGAATCTATTGCCACAATAATGCCGGCCAAAGAAAGCATGCTTACCGCGGCAATAGCAATGCCATAAAGTCCGGCCAGCCAGAAGCTGGCCAAAATCCCTACGCTGATTAAAACAGCAGGCAAAGCCGTTGCCTGCAAACCCACTGCCAGGCCAGCGATAATGTTGGTGGCATGGCCGCTTTGGGAAGCTTCGGCTATTGATTGTACCGGCCTCCGGTTTTTTGAGGTGAAATATTCAGTGATAACCATCATTCCGGCGGTTATCAAAAGCCCAATCAGGGAAGCGAGGTAAAGTCCGGTGGTTGAAAACCCCTCGCTGGTAATAGATATTTTGCTTATGACGAAATAAAAGCCGACAGCTGACAGCGCGGCCGAAGCCGCCAGCCCTTTATATAAAGCGGCCATAATTCCCTGCGATTTTCCCAGTCTGACAAAAAAAGTGCCGATAATAGAGCCGAGAATGGAAATTGAACCGAGAAAAAGCGGTAAAAGAACCAGCTGGGGATTAGGAGAGATCAAAGACCCCAAAATCATTGCGGCGACAGACGTGACCGCGTAAGTCTCAAAAAGATCAGCAGCCATCCCAGCGCAATCTCCGACATTGTCTCCCACCTGGTCGGCAATAACTGCCGGGTTGCGCGGGTCGTCTTCAGGTATTCCTTTTTCAACTTTGCCCACCAAGTCCGCTCCCACGTCAGCCGCTTTAGTGTAAATTCCGCCGCCCAGCCTGGCAAAAACTGAAATCAAAGACCCGCCCAGGCCCAAAGCGATTAAGGCTTTCAGGTCTTGGGTAAAAAAATAAAAAGCGGAAACCGAAAGAAGCCCGAGTCCGGCCACTAAAAAGCCGGTCACCGATCCTCCCTGAAAAGAAAGGGTCAAAGCGGCTTTCAGTCCTTTTTTGGCAGCTTCAGCCACTTTGACATTGGCTGATGTTGAAATCATCATCCCGACAAAGCCGGAAATGCCGGAAGCCAAGGCTCCCACCAAAAAACCGAGCGCGGTTTTAAATCCCAGGGAAGGCGTGAACAATAAAATAACAAAGATAATCGCAGCGACAATGCCAATGGTCTTGTATTGCCTGGCTAAAAAAGATTTCGCTCCTTCTTTTATCGCCATGGATATGCCAATTTGCTTTCCTTCGCCAGACGGAGCTGACTGGATTTTTTTAATCAGAAAGAAGGCGAAGATAAGCGAAATGACGGAGACAACGATGGGAAAATAGAAAGATGACATAAATATAAATAAAGTTAGTTTTTAATTTCTTCTTTGCCCTCTGACTCCGCCGGCTCCTCCGGAACCTCCGCGCTCCTGACGTCTATTTTCCATCCGGTAAGCTTAGCGGCCAATCTCACATTCTGCCCTTCTTTGCCTATAGCCAAAGACAGCTGGTCTGAAGGCACCAAAGCCAAAGCTTTATTTTTAGGCATAATTTTTACTTCAACAATTTTTGCCGGACTCAAAGCGTTGGCAATAAATTTAGCCGGATCTTCAGCATATTCAATAATATCAATTTTTTCCCCAGCCAGCTCGCTGATCACCGCCTGAACCCTCGTGCCGCGCTGGCCAACCGCAGCCCCTATGGGATCTACTCCTTCGGTATTGGTGGAAACGGCAATTTTCGTCCTTGAACCAGCTTCTCTAGCCAAAGAATTTATTTGAACTTGGCCCTGGGCAATTTCCGGCACTTCCAATTCAAAAAGCTTAGAAACCAATTTCGGGTAAGCGCGGGACAAAAAGATCATCGGCCCGCGGGAAGTTTCCTCCACCTTTAAAATAAAAACGCGCAGTCTTTGGCCCGGCCGGTAAAACTCGCCTGGCACCTGCTCTTCTCTGAGCATTATTCCCAGGGTTTTGCCAATGTCTAGAAGAACGTTTTGTCCCTCAATTCTCTGGACAATCGCGGAAACGACCCCTCCTTCCTTAGATTTGTATTCGCTTAAAATGCCTTCTCTTTCGGCCTCTTTGATTTTTTGGAGAATAACTTGCTTGGCGGTTTGGGTGGCGATACGGCCGTATTCGGCAATTGTTTCCAGGGGAATTTCCAGCTCCTCTTCCGCTTTTATTTTTGGATTGATTTTTTTCGCCTCGTCAACCATAATATGCCTTTCCGGGTTGAAACGTATTTTGGTTTCTTTCTCTCCTGCTTCGTCTTCTTTTTTTTCTTTCATTTCCAAAAGCTCGCTTTCGGAGTAAATCATTTTTTCGTCCACCACCTGCTTTACCTGCCAAAAACAAAGCTCGCCGGTTTTTGGGTCAAGCTTTGATTTAATTACCTGTCCTTTTTTTCCGTAATCTTTTTTGTAAGCCGCGGCAATGGCCGACTCAATCGTTTCCCAGACTTTTTCCGGAACTATGCCTCTTTCTTCGGCAATTTGGCTGATAGCTGAAGCAAAATTTTTAGTGTCTAACATTAGGTTAATTTAAAAAATATGCCCGCTTCTGGCGGACTTAATCTATCTTAACAAAAGCCCAGCCATCCTGTCAACCCCCGCATGCTTTTATCCGGCCCAATAATTATTTACAAAAAGAATGATGTTCATTGCCAAAAGCAATGTAGAAAAAAAAATATAAGCAAGCTGCTGGCGCTGATTTTTAACCAAGGCGATCAATATAAAAATCGGAAATAGAACCAAAAGATAGCGCCCAATGCTCATAAATGTTCCCGTACCCAAAGCAACAAGAAGCGTAGTCGACATATAAAGCCCGTAAGAAGTCCGCAATTTTTTAAAAACGAAATACGTTGCGATAATAGCGAAAATTACGAATAATAAATCAGTGAATAAATTAGCCGCAGCCGGATTGGTGAGCAATAGAAAATGATCCTTATTAAGGCTAAACGCTCTGCCCCACCAGCCTTCAACTTTTAAAAAAAGAAAAAAATCTCCGAACTTAAAATAATGGAAAAGAAAAAATCCAAGAGTGCCGAGAGGAACTAAAAAAATTGATAAAAAGTTTTCATTAAAAGGTTGGTGAAATTTAAAATTTTTAAAATATTCCCAAATCAACGGAATAAACAATAAGATGCCGGTTACCCTTGTTAAAGAAGCGAAAAAACCAAAAATCCCGGCAAGACAGAATTTCTTTTTAAACGCATAGTAAAAAGCCGCTATGGAAAGAAAAAGAAACAGAGATTCCGTGTAAATTGCGTTAAGAAAAAAAGCGGTGGGAAAAATAAGGAGGAGCGCAAGAGGCAGCTGATAATTAATTTCGTTATGAAATTCTCGAACTAGCCTTGAGAAATAAAAGAGGGCTAAAAACAAAAAAATCAGGCTTAAAATCCAACCAGCAAAAATAAAATTTCCGCCAATGAAAAAAGATGCCGCTCTAATCAATAATGGATACAAAGGAAAGAAAACGATATTGGATAATTTCTCGGGTCCCTTGAAAATATATCCGTTCTGCGCAATATCCAGATACCAAAAAGAATCCCAATGGGCGTGCAAAGAAACCGGATTCCATTGCTGATTTTGAGAAAATTGGTTTGGGTCAATCCACGTATAAGCCGTATCGCTCTTCAAATTAAATCTATTGAGAGCCAAAACCGCAAAACAATTGACGATGACGACCCATAGAACAAACGAGACGATAATCTTTTTTACATTCATAAATAATCGCTAAAATTACCAGACGCTCAGCGTCTAACGAGTGTGGACCTGGGCAGGATCGAACTGCCGTCCCCGCAATGCGAATGCGGTGTATTGCCACTATACTACAGGCCCTTTTGAATGTTTTTCATGCCTTAAAAATAATCCTGCTTCTTTTGGGAAAGAAACTCCTGGAGAATCAAGCCGGAATCGCGCCATTCTTTTGCCGCTTCGCGGCCAATAAAACGATAGTGCCAAGGCTCATATTGATAGCCGGTAATTTCCTCCTTGCCTTCGGGATAGCTCAATGCGAAACCGAATTTCCAAGCGTTCTCTTCTAGCCATTTCCCTTGTTTTGTTTTAGCAAAAGCCGCAGTTAAATCAATATAGCTGTCGCCGGTCCCAAAATCAATTGCCGCGCCCATTTGATGCTCCGAATGTCCGGCTTCAGCCGAAAATCTGGCAGCGTTTTCATCTCGTTTCTTATAAAAAGCGAAGAGCCCTTTTTGAGTTTCATAACTCCTATAGGCTGAGATTATTTTCAAAGGAGCGCCGTCTCTATAAGCTTTATCCATTAAAAGAGCCAAATCAAGGAAAACAGGAAAGCGGATATATTTCCCCGGAGCATTCAGGCTGTAAAGCTCCACTAAATCATTCGGCGCGTATTGTAAAATCGTATTCTCTTTATTGATCAAATTGAAAAGGTAATTGCCGTTTTTTAACATAAAAGCCAAAAAATTTTCTTTAACAATTACCTCTCCCAATATGTTGTTAAACAAAAAAAATAAAACAGCTGTAAGGATTAACGCTAAAATTATTTTTTTCATAACCTTGCCGTTATTCTGTCGGGGCGCTGGGAATTGAACCCAGTCTACATCCTCCCGAAGGATGCGTACTGCCGGCATACTCCGCCCCGCAATCCTATGTCACCCAGTATTTTTCTTTGGTCATTTTGTCTTTTTTCATCTCTATGTCTTCTTTCTCTTTTTCTGCCTTTTGAGCCAAAGAATTAAGCTCTTTGTCTGAAAGCCCGCCCAGCCTTTTTGCCTCCTCTGTCAAAAATTTTTTGTTATTTTTCTTAGGCTCTTCTAAGACATAGCCAAGTAGGACATCCAAAATTTGTCCTACCTTGGGTCCGGCCGAAATCTTCAAAATTTTCATAACATCATTCCCGTTAACCTTAATCATCTTCGCCGATATCGGGTCTTGAGAAACTTTCTCAAAAAGGTATTTTAAATGCCTTAATTTGTAAGGTTCGGCCTTGGGAACGCCAGAGCCAATCCTGTCGGCCATTCTGACCTGCAAAAGCTTTTCAACATTTTCTTGTCCTACCTTCATCAGCAATCTCCTGGCCGAGCTTTCGCCCACCTCTCCGGGATTATAGTAAAAAAGGTGGTATCTTACCAGCTTGAAAATTTTCTCTGCTTCCTTGCGCGGGAACCTTAATCTTTCCAAGATCTTGGCTGTCATGCTGGCTCCCACTATTTCATGGTTGTAAAAAGTGGAATCCTGGCCTTCGCCCTGCTTAACCCTGGGCTTGCCAATATCATGGAATAAACTGGCTATTCTGACCTCTTTGGCGAATTTCTGCGAAACCGCGTATTTCAAAGAAAGCAGACAATGCTCCCAGCAGTCATAAATATGGTGCTTGTTTTGGCCCACTTTATAGCCTTCTTCAAGTTCGGGAACAATCTGCTTTAGCAAACCCAGCTCACGCAAATCCTCAATCCCTTGAGCGGCTCTGCCTGACATAATGATTTTAACGAATTCGTCCCTGACTCTCTCTTTGGAAATAACCTGTAAAAAAGACGCGTTCTTTTTTATCGCCTCCCTTGTTTCCGGTTCAATTTTGAAATCCAAAACCGCAGCCAGTCTTATTGCCCTCGTCATTCTCAAGGCATCCTCGCTAAACCTGTCTGCCGGATTGCCCACCGCCCTGATTATCTTTGCATCCAAATCTTTCTGGCCATCGTACGGGTCGTATATCTTGAAATCGGATTTCCGCAAATCAAGCGCGATCGCATTCACCGTAAAATCTCGGCGGGCCAGGTCTTCCTGCAAAGTTTTGGCGAACCTAATCTCATCCGGATGCCTTTTATCGGAATATTTCGCTTCCAGCCGAAAAGTGGTGATTTCAATTTCTTTTAATTTTGGGTCTTTGTTTTGGGTCTTTACTGTAACAGTTAAAAAATTATTTTCGTAAAAATTCTTGGGGAAAATTTTTTGAATTTGTTCTGGTTGGGCATCAGTGGTAATGTCCCAGTCTTCCGGTTCCCTTCCCCTTAAAATATCCCTGACGCAGCCGCCGACAATATAAGCCTCAAAACCAGCTTTCTGGAGCTTGTTTATAATAGTTTTTATCTCTTTGGGGATTTCCATCTTTTTTATCTTATCCTAAAAATTGATTTTTATCAATTTTTTGGATAAAATAAGCGAACCGCCCCCGTAGCTTAACGGATAAAGTGCCACGCTTCGGACGTGGTGATGAGGGTTCGATTCCTTCCGGGGGCACCAAAACGAGCATGTGGGAAGCCGGGCTTCACACCTTTCAGTTTTTATTCTAGAATAATTTAATGATGAAAAAATCTTTTTATATTTTCTTAGCGCTCTCAATCGCTGGCATATTGTTTTTTAATTTATCGCCAAAAGCGACAGCCGTATCCGCTCCGACTCCGCTTTCCCCCTGCGACAATGATCCGGTTTCTTTAACGCCCCAGCTTGTCTGGACAGACCCTTCTGGCTCTGCTAAAACGTACATTTTGGAATTTGAAATTAAAGACAGCGAACAAAAATGGAAGCCTTTAGGCTTAGGCCTC
>JAZDGI010000019.1:0-34591 GCA_043807085.1 bacterium
CAAAATAAGTAAAAACTATTTCTCTGGTTTCCCCGGCTGTAAAAGCTGACATGCCGCGGCGGGCAATTATAGAGCCGAAAATCGGCTGGCCAGCTTCATCGGTCCAATAAAGAGTCAGGTCATTGCCCGCAATGCTGGGAACAGACGTTTGGCTGTTATTGCGCGCGGTAACAATCAGCTGATAATAAGGGGTTAAGGCAATCCTGGCTGAAACTACCTCTAAATCAACAACGGGCGTCGGCGCTGCTGTTAAGGCATTATTCCTTTCATCCATTTCCAAAATAAGATTATTAGGATCGAGAGCAATCCGCAGGCGCGCAGCCTGGCTTGGCTTATTTTCAATATACCGATCGATTGCCGGAACCTGATTAGAATCAAAATCATAAGAAGCGCCGTCAAAAACTCGGCTGGTACCGGCCGGCACGACAATTCGGGAAGTGGCCAAGTCCTGATCAAAAGTAAAGCTGGCGCCAGAGCCGACAGCTTCGTTGCTGCTATTGATCCACTGAAAACCGATTTCAACCGGGTTGGTAATGATTTCCCTTCCTTGATTGCGCACTCTCATAAAAAGGCGGTCGGGCCGCAAACGGAACTCGCCCACGTCAACATTGCCGCCAGGCCCTGTATTTTCAATAACCAAATCAACCGCTTGCGGTTCCTGGCTTATTGCTCTGTCAGCTGAAACTAAAATCAGACCCAAAAACGCCAATAAAAAAACGCTAAAGTTTTTCATAAAATTTTTGAATTAATATTAATATTAATTGTTAATAGCTCTTTTTCTATTTCAGCTAAGCGGCTGTATTTTGCCATTCTTTCTTTGGGGTATAGCGCGCCCGCTTTAATAAATTCTGCGCCGATGCCAACGGCCAGATCGGCGATAAAATCATCCATTGTTTCTCCGGCCCGGTTGGCCACCATAATTTTCCAGCCGAAAGATTTAGCTAATTTGGCCGCCTCAATTGTTTCTGAAACCGTGCCAATTTGGTTTGGCTTTAAAACCAAACCCGAACAGGCCTCTTTTTCCTGCGCCAGTTTTATTCTTTCAATATTTGAAACGGTCAGGTCGTCTCCGAAAATCGCGACTTTCTCCCCCAGCTCGCGTTTTAACGCCGCGAATTCCGCAAAATCTTCCTCAAAAAACGGATCCTCAATAGCAATGATAGGATAGCGCTCCGCAAGATATTGATAAATCGCCGTCAATTCCTCCGAAGAAATAATTTTACCGTTGATTTGATAATAGCCGTCCGAATAAAAACTGGCAGCCGCCGCGTCAATTGCTATTTCGATAGTTTTTCCGGAAAAAGCTTCTAAAATCAAATCCAAGGCGGCTCGGGCGCTGTTAACCGGAACTGACCAAGCCCCTTCGGCGCTTAGCTCAACCCTTTTAAACCGCTCGGCTAGAATATCTTTTAACTTTTGATAAACCTCTTGGTAGCTGATCAGGTTTTCCTGAAAGCTGGTTTTTGACGGCGAGATCATAAATTCCTGGAAAGCGAGGCCGCTGTCCGAATGCCGGCCGCCTTCAATCAGATTAAACGACGGCCGAGGCAGAATCAGCGGAGATTCAAGCCCTGCTATTTCTGAAAGATAACGCCATAAAGGGGTTTTCTTGGCTGCGCTGCCGGCCCGGCAGACAGCTATGGAAACTGGCAGGATAGCATTGGTTCCCAGCCGCGATTTGTCATTTGTTCCGTCCAATTCAATCAAAATTTCGTCAACTTTCTTTTGGTCGGTTAAATCTTCTTTCTCTAGGGCCGGAGCAATAATTTTTTTGACATTTTCAACCGCTTTTTGGGGCCCTATTTCCTTTGCTTCTTGCCGGCCCGTGGATATGCCCGAAGGAGACGAAGCCCTGAATAATCCAAAATCGTTTTCCAGCTCCACTTCCACTGCCTGACCGCCCTTAGAGTTTAAAATATTTCTAGCTGTAAATTTATTGCTCATCGGAAATTTTTTTGACTTCTTTAGATGGAATACGCCGCGTAAAAATAATCAAAATCAAAATTGAAAAAGCCAAGCCGAAAACTGAAATATCAGTGCTGACTGCGCCCAGATTGAAAAAACTCTGCAGAATAAATTCCACGATGCCGGCAAAAACCCCCATTAGCAAGACTCCGCCAAAACCAATAGCTTTGTTTTTTTCTTCGCTGGTTTTAGCTTTTCTGCTTTGCCACAGCAAAATAATTCCGGCTGGCAAAATAGTCGTGATAAAAATAATTGACCTGAAAGTGTTGTCAAACGGCTTTAAGTCCCAGTTTATTGACCCGCCAGCTTCCAAAAACGGTCTAAAGGACGAACTGGAAATAAGCGCGGCGTCAACCAGCCCGGCCATAAAAATTAATGAAAATCCAATCCAGGAAAAAAATGAAGAAAATTTAAAGCGCGTTAAAAAATAAGCCAGAACAGCCGAAGCCAAGCTCTGCAAAATAGTCACGCTAATGACAATACTCCTCAAAACATGGATGTTCTGCGCGAAAAACAAGCCGCCAATAGCCGTGACAAAGAGAAACAAATTCATAACGGCGGCGAAAAATAAAAAAGTCTTGGAAATAAAGGTTCTGTCTTTCTGCCAATACTGATAAAAGCGGTAAACTAAAACATTCAAAACTAAAGAGGCGGATAAATAAGCGAAGCCGGTTAATGTTTGATTGAACATTTTAAGATTTTTTTTGCCGCTCCAAATACTCGTAGGCCGACAAGGCGGCTTTAGCCCCTTCGCCAGCGGCTATTATTATCTGTTTATATTTTGTTTCCGTGGCATCGCCAGCGGCAAAAAGGCCGGGCGTTTTTGTCTGACAAGAGAGGCAATTAATCTTGATTTCGTTCTGGCTGTTTAAATCAACCAAATCGTTTGACAGGAAAGAAGCAACCGGCACATATCCGATTTCAGCGAAAACTCCGTCAACGGCCAAAACCGCTTCTTTTTTATCCTGCTGGTTTTCGTAAATGATTGATTTGACAAACTTTAAGCCCTGGATTTCTTTCAGCTTTGCAAAAACAATTACCTCAACATTGCCGGATTTTTTAATCTTTTTTTGGAGAGAGCCGTCAGCTAACGCCTTATCCCTGCGTTCTAAGATATAAACTTTTTGAGCGATCTTGCTTAAAAAAATTGCCGCTTCAAATCCCGAGTTCCCGCCGCCGATAACCGCAACTGTTTTCCCCTTAAATAAGGGTCCGTCGCAAACAGTGCAATAGCTGACTCCCCTGCCTAAAAACTCTTTTTCCCCGGGAACATCCAGAAGCCGAGGATCGCCCCCTGTGGCTACAATCACGGCTTTTGCTTGAAAGCTCTTTCCACCGGCGGTAAAAACTTCAAAAAATGATTCTTTCTTTTTTACTCTTTCCACTTCGTCTGCCAAAATTTCAATTTTCTGCTTTTGTAAATGCTTTTCAAATTTTCCAAAGAGCTTGGATCCGCTAATTTTTTTAAATCCCGGATAGTTTTCAATCGCTACCGCTTTCTTAGCCACCTGGCCGCCAAAGCTTTTGGCGATTAAAAGTGTTTTTATATTTTGGCGGCTGGCGTAAATCCCGGCAGAAACCGCTGCCGGCCCGCCGCCCACAATGACTAAATCATATAGCATAAACATTGTTACTTAGAAGCTAAGCTTCTAAGCTTCGGATTTTTATTTTATTACTTCTGGTATCGCCTCAATCAAATCGGTGGCTATCAGAGACTCTCCGAATTTTTTTGAAGCCAGCTCCCCGGCTTTTCCGTTAATATATGCCGCGGCCTCTGCCGAAAGCATTGGAGACAACCCCCTAGCCATTAAGGCGCCGGCAATACCAGCCAAAGTATCACCCGTGCCTCCGGCTGTCATATAAGGACTGCCTGTTCTGTTAATCGCCACTTCCTGGCCGTCGGAAATAATATCGTTAGCGCCTTTTAAAAGAATCGTTGTTTGAAGTCTGACGGCTTCTTCTTGGACGATTTTTATTTTTTCGGCTTGCGGCAAATCGTAAATCTTTTTTCCGGTTAGAATAAAAAATTCATAAGTATGCGGGGTAATAAGAAAATTTTTCCCTTTGATTATTTCCGGATTTTGCCCAACCGCATGTATGGCGTCGGCGTCAATCACGGCCGGACAATCTATATGGAGAAGGTATTCAACAATCGTTTGCTGGGTTTCTTTTGACCTGCCCAGTCCTCCCCCGATAACCACAGATGTTTTACCATTGGCAACCGCCTTGGCTGATTCGGTTAGAGACAATAAAACGGCCAAATGTTTTTCTTCCAGCCATTTTCCTTCCAAAGGATAAGCTGCCAAAGCGGGCGAGAAAGAAGCGATAATGTCAGCAGCTCTCTTCGGCGCGATAATCCTGGCCATATCAGCGCCCGCCCTGAAAGCCGCCAGCGCTGACAAAGCCGGCGAGCCGGAATAAAAATCAGATCCGCCGATGATTGTCAGCAGTCCGAAATCGTATTTTCGGACGTTCTTATCCCTTTTCTTGTAAACGTCTTTTAAAATAGTTTGTGTTATTTCAATCATAGTTGTTAATTATTAGTTATTAGATTATTTTACCACAAACAAACATTGTGTTAAAATACCACCAGTATGCCAAAAACGTCAAATTCAAAAACAATCGTTATAAGCTTGGGCGGGTCAATCATCTCCCCGGAGGCTGGGAAGGTTGGCGTCATCTTTTTAAAAAAATTCCGCCAGCTGGTCTTGGGGCTTTTAAAAAAAGGTTTTAAATTTATTATCATTTGCGGCGGCGGGAAGGTTTGCCGACTCTATCAGCTATCGGCTTCAAAAATCACGAACGCAAAAAACGAGGACAAAGACTGGCTGGGCATTCACGCCATACGGCTCAACGCCCATTTGTTAAGGACGGCTTTCCGAGAAGTCGCCTATCCGGTGGTTTTGGACAACCCTCATAAACCCATTAAAAACCATTGGAAGCTGCTGGTTGCTTCCGCCTGGAAACCTGGCTGGTCAAGCGATTACAACGCCGTGCTTTTCGCCAGAAGATTCGGAATAAAGACAATAATAAATGCCGGCAATATTTCATTTGTTTTTGATAAAGATCCGGCAAAATTCAAAAACGCCAGATTTTTCAAGCAAATCGCCTGGAAAGACTATCGCAAATTAATCAGCTCTCGCTGGATTCCAGGACTTTCCACGCCTTTTGACCCGATAGCTTCAAGGCTCGCTCAAAAATCAAAAATCCGCGCCTTGATCGTCAAAGGAACGGATCTTAAAAACTTAGAGAAAGCCATTTTAAACCAGAACTTCAAGGGCACTATTATTAGCTAAGCCTTTTGCCTCTTAAAAAAGGCGGGGTTTCCCAAAATTTTTCTTCAGCCAGCATCTTTGCCTCTTCCTCTTCCACCTCCTCTTTCACCTGGAGAGCGTTTTTCCTGATCTTCAGATCTGTTTTTTCGCCGAACAAAGACGTCCCCTGCTCTTTAGTCGGAGCGCCAGCTTGAGAAACTGGTTCTGCTATGGGAGGAGCTTGAACAACTTTACCGGTTTTTGGCTTTGGGACCGATCTTCTTTTACGTTTTTCCTGTTTTTTAACTTCTTTTTTGACTATCTTCTTGACTTGGCTCACCGGCTCCCTGTCAATTTTTAAACAGCAGCCCGTGGCCAAAAGAGTAGTTTTAATTAAATTTTTATTGCTCCCGCCCTGGGCAACTCCAAAAATAATTTTAGCGTCTTTGCTGGCCACCTTGGCCACGCCTTCTGAAATCTGCCGGATTTCGTCCAGTTTCAGATCTTTTTCGCCCTCAATATTGAAAATCACGCCTTTGGCGCCGCGGATGCCGTAAGGATACAACGGCGAATTTAATAATTTTTCTATGCAGTCCTTGGCCGATGTCTCCGACTTCGGGACCTCCACTATGTTTAAATAAGCTAATTTGCCGCGGCTGTTGAGCACGGTTTTCAAATCGGCAAAATCAATATTGATCAATCCTGGACTGAAAACCGTTCTAATCAATCCTCCCAAACTCTCGGATAAAATTTTGTTAATGGCCAGAAATGCTTTGGTTAAAGGAGTATTTTTGTCAACGATTTGAAAAATTCTTTCATTAGGCAAAAGAACAAAAGCGTTAAGATTCGGCCTTAGCTGCTCTAAGGAGGCTAAAGCAATTTCCATTTTTCTTTCGCCCTCAAATTTAAAAGGCAAGGTAAAAATGCCGAAGGTCAAGTTTTTCAGATTTCGGGAAACCTGAGCAAAAACCGGAACGGCTCCAGACCCGGCTCCTCCCCCTAAGGTGGCGATTAAAATCACCAGATCCTGATCCTGAAGGATTTTTTTGATTCTTTCTTTGTCTGATTCTGCCGCCGCGCGGCCGGCTTCCGGGTTCATGCCAGTTCCCAGACCGTGAGTCAGACTTTCTCCAAACTGAAAAATATTTTTTGACAAACCCGATTCTTTTATGGCTTGCTTATCAGTGTTGGCAATGACAAAAGAGGCTCCTTTGACTCTTGAGGCAATTTCAGCGACAATATTTCCTCCGCCGCCGCCAATGCCAACCACCCTGATCTTGGTTCTTCTGATATTTTCTGGCTGGCTGGCTGGCTTATTTTGTTTTCTGATTTTTTTCTTCGGCATTGGTTTGAAATATCATACTACTCGCTGGTTTTGCCGTCAAAATGCTCCTCTCCGGATTCGGCCTGGGCTTTGGTCGTATGGATTACGCCGTCTCGGTGATTTGGCGGAGAATAAACCGTGTAGAGCTTCATCTCTCTCCCAGGACCATTGATAATGTTATGCATCGCGCCGGCTGGCACGACCACGGCAAAGCCGTCGCTAATGCTATTCTCTATGCCGTCTAAAATCGCTTTTCCCTCGCCCTGCTCCACGCGGATAAATTGATCTAAAGCATGAACTTCCTGGCCGATTTCTTCACCGGGTTTTAAGCTCATAACCACCAGCTGGCTGTTTTTAGCGGTGTAAAGCACCTGGCGGAAATTATTATTTTCTTTGGCCGCATTTTCAATATTGATAATATATCCTTTCATAATATTTTATTTACCGCTTATTTATTTTCAATAATTCCACTTCAAAAATTAAAACAGCGTCAGGCGGAATTACTCCGCCGGCCCCTTGCGAGCCGTAAGCCAGCTCTGAAGGAATAATCAGCTTTCTTTTTTCGCCAATTTTCATCCCCTCAACGCCAATGTCCCAGCCTTTTATCACCTGCCCCGCCCCCAAAGCGAAACTAAATGGCTGTCCCCTATCAACGCTGGAATCAAATTTTACGCCATTTTCCAGCCAGCCAGTATAATGCACGGAAACCGTGTCGCCTAATTCAGCCGTTTCTCCCGCGCCTTCTTTCAATATCTCAATTTTAACGCCCTGTTTCTCCATAGTTTTGTTTTCGTTTTTATTGGCAAACAATCTGTAGCCGACTATCCCCGCCATTATCGCCAGCGCCGAAATTAAAATTATTTTTCCCATAATTTTATACGTTATCGGTATTATTATTTTCTGACTCTATTTCTTTTTTGATTTCTTCAAATTCATTTTCAATTTCTTTCAGTCTTTCTTTGCTCGCCTTAATCAATCCGGCCGCTGTTTTGACCTTATTCAATCCCTCTTCAACGTCAATTTCCTCTTGATTTTCAAACCATTCGGTAATTTCCGCTAAACGTTTTAAATTGTCATTTAAACCTTCTTTTTCTTTAGCCATTTATTTTTTTGACCTGGGAAATGATTTCTCCGTCCGACACACGAATATTTATATCTTTGCCAATCTCCGCGTCTCTTGTCCTCCTGACTATTTTCCCGTCGATCGCGGCAATGCTGTACCCCAGCCGCAATTGACGCTCGGGATTATTCAGAGCAGCGACTTTTTCCGCGTATTTTAATTTTTCTTTGGCTTTCTCCAGTAGCATATTAAACCCGGCCAGAAAGCCAGATAATAAATTCCGCAAGCTAATCTTAGCATTAAGCAAGGCGTTTTTGAAGCCCCACAGGGAAAGCTTTAGTTTATTTTCAATATCTTTATAATTCTCTAAAAAATCTTCGTATCGGCTGAAAATGCTTCTTTCGTATCTTTCCACAAATAATAAGGCCTGTTCCCATGACTCTGTAAGTACGGTCGCTGCAATACTGGGCGTTGAAACCGCCAAATCCGCGGCTAAGGCCAGCAAAGGAGCGTCCTTGTCGTGGCCGATGGCGGCTATGACCGGCACGGGAAAATCAGCCGCCTGCCTAACCAATAATTCGTTGTTAAACGCCATCATTGATTCCAAAGAACCCCCGCCCCGCATAATGACAAGCGCTTCAATATCCTGCTTTTTAAAAGTTTTTAGCGCCGCCAAAAGATCGGCTACGGCCTGCTGACCCTCAACCCGAGAATCAATCATTTTCACCTTGAACCCGAATTTCCCCAGATTATTGCAAAAATCGGCAATGACCGCGCCCTGCAAAGAAGTTATTACCCCGATTTTTTGAATATACTTGGGAATGGGCCGCTTTCTGGCTTGGGCAAAAATTCCTTCTTTAGCCAATCTCTCCTTCAGCTCGTCGTATTGTTTTTTTAGTTCGCCTTGGCCAGCCAATTCAATCGTTTCGGCTATAAAAGAAAGCCGGCCCGACAAAGGATATATTTCCGGATACCCAAAAGCGACAATTTTCATTCCCTCTGCTATTTTTATGCCATACATTAAATACCGCGACTTCCAGATTATGCAATTCAGCATTGCCCCGTCTTTTTCATCTTTCAGGGTGAAATAAACGTGGCCGGTAGGACCCGCTTTCGCCTCCCCAACTTCTCCAACAATTTTAGCTTTGGAAGTTTTTAGCCCGATATTCAAAAGCTGGACAAACTCGGAAACCGAAAAAATTTTATCAGTCGACGTTTCCATATATCATCATTGTATCCCCTAGACAACCTCGGGGCAAGAAAAAACCGCCTTCTTCGGAAATCAGCGGATTAATCAAACTTAATCTATCTGATTGAGGTCAAACCTCAATCAACTTCATAAAACGGCTAGCTAATTTTTTAGCTCTCCAACGACTTCTTTTCTTCGGACGACAAGGAAGTCAACCATAAAAGAAACGGCCGGCGGATTTTGTCTATCGGCCAATTTTCGCCATGGAAAAGGCAGGCCTTTTCAATTCTAAAGCGGGAAAGCAGAGTTGTCGTAGCCCACATGCTTACCGGAGACAATTTGTTATGTTCGGTTAAGAACTGTGTTTGTGTGGTCATCTATGCCTTAATCATACGCCACTCCTCCGTAATAAACAAGGTCTGGCTACCTCTCGGCGAAGTCGCAGATGTCTTTGAAGTCGCAGAAAGAGCATTGCCAGCCGGGAGCTGCCTTAAAGTCGCTGCTTTTTATTTCTTCTATTATCCGGATTATTTTTTCTTTCATTTTTTCTATTTCCATATCCTTGCCGAGAAAAGATTGTTTCTTATTATCGTTAAGATAATGGTAGACCAGCTCTTTTGGTTTTATTTTGAAAACTTCTTCGGCCGCTATTTGATAAATCAAAAGCTGGTCTTTGTCGCCTGCTTCCAGATTCTCTTTGGAATTTCCCGTCTTATAATCAATGATTTTGATTCCGCCGTCTAATTCGTCTATGCGGTCAATCTGACCCTTTATGGTATATTCCCCTATTTTTAAATTAAACGGCATTTCTAAGGCAACTTCATTATTAATCTTTAAAATTTTTGGCGGATTTTTAGAAAATTCTTCGTAAAAATCTTTAACTATCTTTTTGCCAAGCTGATAGTATTCATCTTTTTGTTTTTTATTTTCATACCATTCACCAATCCAGTTTTCTTCGTAGATTTTGACTAAACTGTCAAAATCTACGAACCTCGCCGTAGCCTTAGCGAAGGCTGGCTCCTTCATCTTAAACAGATTCTCCTGCTTCTTACCTCCTTCATTCGACTGCTTCAAAAAGTCATATAAAGTTCCGTGCATTGTTTTTCCGAATGAAAAAGACGCTTTGCCTCTTACTGGCACTTTGAGTATAAAAGCGAATTTATACTGCAAAGGACATTTCTCAATGGCAGCCAGCTGGGAAAAAGAAAAGTGATCGGGCAATTGGTATGGCGAGATCCGATTATGTTCTGGAGTCCGACTTCCCTTTAAATTTTTAGGGAAGTCGGACTCCCTAATATCGCCGGGAGGTCGGACTTCCGAATATCCGGATTTATCCTGATATCCCATCTCAATCATAAACCGCGACAATTTCTTTTTTCTCGCTCCGCCGTAATCTTCGGCCGAAAAGAAATAAAGCTCTCTCTTAGCCCTCGTCATTGCCACATAACAAATTCTCCTTTCTTCCTGCAAGTGAATATCGCCTGTCGGCCTTATATCTTTAATCAAATCCTCTGGCAATTCAATTAAATCCTTGCGTTCGTTAGTTGGAAATCTCTTATCCACCATATTCACCAAGAAAACATATTTGAACTCCAGGCCCTTGGCTCCGTGGATTGTCATAACTTTTATCATGTCCGGACCCTGCTCCGGATCAAATTCAAGCTTTCCCTGCTCTCCTGACTCTATTTCAAAGTTTATTTCTTCCATAAAATTTTTTAAACTGGGCTCCAAAGCCGTTTCTTCAAACGCCTTTATTCTTTTGTAAAACTGACTGAACAAATTCAACTGTTCTTTATCGTCTTTGCTTATTAAGTATTTTAAATATCCCGAGTCCTCCAAAAAAGCCGACAACAATTCCAAAGCCGGCCGTTCTTTTGCCATTATGCTGTGCTTTTTAATAAGAGACAAAATAAAAGGAATTTTTTCAAAAGATTTTTTTGAAATCCCCTGAATCAAAGGCAATTCTTCCATTGCCTCATAAAGAGACTTTGTTCTTTTGTGGCTGTACTGGGTTAATTTAGCTATATCTTCGTATGGAATTTCCAAAAAAGGAATATTTAAAATCCGGTAAACTGCCGGGCTTTCGTGATAATTGTCCAAAAGCTTAAAATAAGAAATAATGTCTAAAATAACGGGTTTTGAATAAAGACCCCTTGAAGCTAAAAACTGGTAAGGCAGGCCCGCTCTTTCCAATGCCCTGATAAAGGGATTGGCTGCGTCGTTTGCTCTGACCAAAATGGCAAAATCGTTATAGCTTGCCTCCTTATTATTTTTTAAAATTTCCAAGATTTTCTTTATCGTTTGCCCGACTTCTTCATCCAAGGTTTTGGCGTGAATATGCTCAATTATGCCTTTTTCTTTTTCTTCCGCAACTAATTTTTTATCAATTTTATTGACAAACTCAAGCCGGTCGGGATCATTAGCTTTAATGAATTTATACGCTAAATCCAGGATATTTTGGCTAGACCGATAATTCATAACCAGCGACACCTGCCTGACTCTCGGGAAGTCCTTTTTAAAATTAATAATATTGGAAAACGACGCGCCTCGCCAGCGATAAATCGCCTGGTCGTCGTCGGCGCAGACTGTAATATTGTTTTTCGGTTCAGCTAATATTTTTACCAGCTCGTATTGAGCGAAGTTCGTGTCTTGAAATTCGTCAACTAAAATGTATTTAAACTTTTCGCGGTATTTTTTCAAAATCAACGGCCTTCTTTTAAATAGTTTCAAGCAATAATTTATCAAATCGCCAAAATCCAAAGAGCTGTTTTCCAAAAGCAATCTTTGATAAACATGAAAGGCGTTGGCAACTTCTTTTATCCTTTCTACTTCATTGGTTTCCGGGGCATCATCTCTGGTTTTTAATTTTTCCGCATACTCCAGATAATCTTCAGGATAAATCCCTTGGTCTTTGCAATGGGAAAAATGGGAAATTAGGGCCTGAATAAACTTTGTCGGATTGCCCAGAGGTTTGTAATAATCTAGGTCAAATTTATCCAGATTCTGACGGACTAAAAGCCAGCCGGCTGTTTGATTTAAAATTTTGAAATCAGCCGGCAAGCCAATATCCAAGGCATAATCTCTTAAAACCCTTTCGCAAAAAGCGTGGAAAGTTGAAACCCACAAATCAACATAGCCCATAGGCAGTAATTTATCCACTCTTTCCTCCAATTCGTTAGCCGCCTTGTCGGTAAAAGTGACGGCTAAAATCTCTTCGGGCTTGGCTAATCCTTTAGCAATTAAATAAGCGATTCTTTGGGTGATAACCGTAGTTTTCCCGGTGCCAGCTCCGGCCACAATCAAAAGCGGCCCGTTTTCATACACCACCGCCTCTTTTTGCTCTCTGTTTAATTTTTCCAACCCCAAATCCATTAGTTAATCTTGCCATTTTCCACCCCCTTTTTCAACGCAAATAAAAAATCGTCAGCCATCCACGACAACTGACGTCCCCGAAAAAAACCTTTTATCCCACGGCCAATAATTCTTTGAGTTCTCTTACTTCTACTTCTAATTTATCTATTCTTCTTTTATGATCAGCGAGAATCAATTTCTCAATTTTATCTAAACGTTCTTCAACTTTATCAAACCGCACATTAACCTCTTCTTTTTTTGCTGTTTCATCAAACCCCTTTTTCACCATTCTAGCCAAATCGTCAATTGTAACGTTTTTACTTTTCATACCTCAATTCAATTTAATTATAAAAAATAGCAAATCAGCTGTCAAATTCGCCATCTGTCCCCTTGTTGAACATTTAATGCTTAACATCAATCTGAAAAATGCTCTCTGAAAGTTTAGCTCAAGAATGGCTGCCAGGCTAGGATTCGGACCTAGATACGCAGATCCAGAGTCTGCGGTCCTACCATTAGACGACCTGGCAATGCGGTAAAATTTCTAACCTCATCCGCCTCACGCTTTCAGGTATTTTCGCACAGCAATGAAGCTGGAGATTGCCCCTATGCCGATGGCGATAGCAAACTGAAGTAATAAAATTATCCCTAAATTTTGACTGAAAATGCCAAAAAGGTCAATATCCGGAAAGAAAAATTCTGTTTTGCAATCTAAAAACCAATTCATTAAAACAAGCAACGGCAAAGAAATCAAAAAAGCGAACATCCCCGAAATCGCGCCCTGGACCAAAAAGGGGCCGCGAATAAACCAATTGGAAGCTCCAACCAGTCTTTGGACTCTTATTTCCTCGCGCAGGCTGTAAATCGTCAATCTGATTATATTGAAAGCCGCTGCTACCGCCAAAATAATTAAAATTGCGGAAAGAAAAATGCCGGCATTGTTAACCATTGAGCCGATTGAAAAAATCCTGTCAATTGCCAATTTTCTATCAAAATAATCAACCTTTTCAATCAAGCTGCCGAAAGGCTCTTTTTGCAGAAAATCAACAATGGATTCGTATTGGTTTGCCTGCCAGGCCTTAACGTTTAAAGACGCCAAAAAAGGATTTCCGCCTATTTCATCCAGAGCGGCGACAAGAACCGGGTCGTTTCTATGTCTTCGGGTAAATTCAGCCAACGCTTCTTCTTTGGAGGCATATTCCACATCTTTAACTTCAGCAATTTCTGCCAAAGCTTCTTTGATGGCTAAAATGTCTTCTTCGCTTGCATTGTCTTTAAAATAAGCTGATATATCCGCCTTGTTTTCCAGGGAATCAACCAGTGAACTGCCGGCTTGGCCATAAAGAAAAAGCGAGCTGACAAGCAGAGTAGTGACGGTTATTATAAAAATGCTTACAGCGGCCAATCCCCTATTCCTGACAAAATTTGTCCAGCCGAACTTTATTATTCGTTTAAAGGATAAAGCGCCCATTTTGTTCGTCTCTAATTATTTTTCCACGGTCTAAAGTTATAACTCTTTTTCCCAAGTTATTCACTATTTCTTTGTTGTGGGTAGCTAAAACCACGGTCGTGCCCATTTCCTGGATTTTCAAAAGAAGGTTTATTATCTCCCCGGAGTTATAAGGATCCAGGTTGCCGGTCGGCTCGTCGGCTAGAATAACTTCCGGCCTGTGTATAAGAGCCCTGGCAATGGCGGCTCTCTGTTTTTCGCCGCCCGATAGCTCAAGGGGAAAATGAGCAGCTCTTGCCTCCAAGCCGACAATCTCTAAAACATCTTTTACGTCGCGGCTGATTTCCTCGTCCGTGGCGCCAATCACTTCCATGGCATAAGCCACATTTTCATAGATTGTTTTTGCGTGAAGCAATTTATAATCCTGAAAGATTACGCCTATTTTTCGGCGAAGCTGAGGCAGGTTTCCTGGTCTTATCAGATGAACGTCTTTGCCGTCAAAAAAGACCTGGCCGGAAGTAGGAATTTCTTCAGCCAGCAAAAGCCTTAACAGGGTGGTCTTGCCAGCTCCAGATTTGCCGACAATTGACACAAACTCCTTTGGCTGGACAGCAAAAGAAACATCGGAAACCGCAATAATCTCCTCGTTATTATCCGAACGCGGGTGATAAATTTTTGTTATTTTTTGAAAATTAATCATTGATCTTGATCTCAGCTTCAATAAATTGCTCCAAAGCGCCGTTCAAAACCGATTCGGGATCAGACGTCTCTATGCCAGTCCTTAAGTCTTTCACTAATTTGTACGGATGCAAAACATAATTCCTTATCTGATTACTCCAGCTGGCCGAAATTTTTTCTCCCCTAATTTCAGCCATCTCTTTTTTTCTGGTTTCCAGCTTTAGCCGTAAAAGCCTGGCTGAAAGCATCTTCAAGGCCTGTTTCCGATTGTCGCCCTGAGTCCTTTCTGACTGACAAGCCGCAACAATGCCTGTCGGCAAATGAGTTATCCTGACCGCTGTTTCTCTTTTATTAACATATTGGCCGCCGGGTCCCGAAGCGTTATAAAAATCAATTTTCAAATCGTCGGGCTTAATTTCAACCTCATTTTCATTTTCGGTCTGGACTTCAGGTAAAACTTCCACTAAGGCAAAAGAGGTATGGCGCAGGGCTTGGGACGAAAACGGCGAAATCCTGACTAACCTATGGACACCTGTCTCTTTTTTCAAAAAACCATAAACATAGGGCCCTCTTATTTCTAAAACAACAGATTTTGTGCCGATTCGGCCTTCAGGCCCCCCTGGCTCGCCGAACGACTGCTCTAAAATTTTACCTTTAAAACCATTCCTTTCGCAATATCTTTGATACATCCTCAAAATCATCGTCGCCCAGTCTTGGGCGTCCTGGCCTCCGGCTCCCGAATAAATTGACAGGAGAGCGTTGCTTCTGTCGTATTTTCCCGAAAGAAAAACTTCAAGCTCTTTTTGCGCCAGCCTTTCTTCGGTTAAATTAGCTTTCAGCTCATCAAACCCGTTTATTTCTTTTTGGAGATCTTGATACTCTTTGGCGATTTTTATTGCTCTCTCTCTATTTTTCCAAAAATCCGGCCCCTGCAAATCTTTTTCTAATTCCTTGATTATTTTTCTTTTGGCTTCAAAGTCAAAGACGGTCCTCCAGCTTTCGGAGGCGGTTAGCTAATTCTCCGGTTTTTCCAGTAAAATCTACCATACTTTATTTTTATATTCTAACAAGGAATTCCAAAAAATAAAAGAGCCGGAGGCGGGAATCGAACCCGCGGCCTACTGTTTACGAAACAGTTGCTCTACCGCTGAGCTACTCCGGCAAGCTAACCCCAGCGAGATTTAATGTAATCGGCGGACTCGCTCATTGACAGATGAGCCGCCGCGTTTCCAGTCCTGATAAAAAATTCTTCACTGCCGCCAGCGTTTGTCTTCAGATAAACCGGCGAATCGCTGGGCCTAACATCCACAAGGCAAATCTCCTTATTATTTATCTTTTCAAAGTTCAATTTCACGAAAGGCCTGAACCTGGGACCCAGCATAACGTTAAAAACGTGGTTGAAATGATTCTCAAAGCCATCCTTATCGGTCCTGGGCAAACTCTTGTAATCCGCTTCCAGCCCAAAAAGAGATTTGTTGTCGGCTACGCCTAAAATCAAATTGCCCCCCTCAACATTAAGAAAGCTGGCAATGGTTTTCATCGTCGTCTTTTCCAGGTCTTTATTAACATTATTCTGCCTGGCATCCCACCTCAAAGTCTGCTTAAATTCCAGGCGGTTGCTTTCGCTATCCAAAAGAAGATCTAAAACCGAGGGTTTTTGGCCGCCTTTGTCCGCCGCCAAAACGCCAAGCCTTTCAATCAGTCCCTTGATGGCGCCAACCAGCAATTCTCCATTCTCAATGCTGCGAAGCCGCAAAAGAGACCGTGAATTAGAATCGCGAATAACAATCGTGCCGTAGCCGGTTAGCTTCTCAAAAATTCCTTGCTTATAAACGACGTCTTTTGCGTTTGCCAGAGAAAAGAAAGTTTGGGTAGTGGCAAAAATACCTTTTTTGCCGACAATTTCTTTTTCTCTGATTTCATAATTCTCGTTATGCCATCTCAAAAAGATAACAAAGGTAATTATCATCTGGAAAAACGAAGAAGCGGCAATCAGAAAATAATCATAGCGGATTATTGAAGCGAAAGCAAAATGATAAATTTTTTCGTAGTTGGCCAAAAAGGCGGAAGAAAACAACAAAAAACCAGCGGTCAGCTCAACCAAAACAATGTTCTTTATCAAGGCCAAAGGGCTTCTTTTTATAACAACCGGGTATTTCATTAAATCCACCCTAGCAAAAATTTCCCAAAAATAAAAGGCCTTCGGCGGGACGAAAGCGCTTCCGACCTCAACTCTCATACAGCGGCGAGCTGGCTACAATTTTCTTTTTAGCACTATAAAGTCTAACTGATATAAAAATATCTGAATTATTGCAACCACTTCGCCGCCAAGGAAAATTCCTTATTTAATTTTCTCAAAAAACTTTCTTTAAATCACAAACGGCTCTCCAGAGAGAGCCGCCCAAAATTACATTATACTGGCGATCTACCCTCTCTTTTATGGTTAAATAATAGCATGCGACCTTAAACTTGTCAAGCCAAAAAGTTTTATTGTGGAGCGGGATACCAGGATCGAACTGGCGCCCCTTCCTTGGGAAGGAAGTGTACTGCCACTATACTAATCCCGCGAATTAAAAATGTTCAAAATTTTTTGCCAGAAATTTTGAGATCCTTCGGATTTCTGCCCTGTTTTTTCAGCCGGCGGCACCACGACTACCTGCTCTTCGCCCGGCTTTTTGTAACCCTGTTCTCTGGCCTTTTCCTCCCAATAACTTTCCTGCTGGGTCTGGGTTATGCCTGCTTTTAATTGCGCGTTTCTTTCTTCCAGCTCCTGGATATCTTTTTGATACTTCTTAATTTGCTCTGAAAGCTCGACTCTTTTTTTGTTTATTCTGTAATCCGAAATAATCAAAAAGCTGATCATTCCCAAGGTCAAAATCGCAATGAAAATTGAGAAAAGCAAAGCCTGATTTTTCTCTCTTTTATATTTTCTATTTTTTGCTAGCATATAAATATATGCTGGATATCAAAAGCAAATTAATCTTTAAAGTTGTTTGGATTTTTTTGGTGTCGCTGATAATTTTGAGCATGATTATCTTAACCGTCTCTCCGATTTTCTGATAGCTTTTCTTGCACAAAAATCTTATCACAATTATTGGGCCTTGAACATATCTAAATAAACCTTTGAAGGAATTTTCAGCTGCCCGCGGCCGGCCAATTTTTCCTTGCCTTTTTTTTGCTGTTCCAGCAGTTTTCTTTTTCTTGTGTAGTCGCCGCCGTAAAGAGGAGCGATGACGTCTCGCCTTTTGGCGCCGATAGTTTCTCTGGCAATTATTTTCCCGGAAATAACCGCCTGCAAGGGCACGGAAAAAAGCTGGGAAGGCAAAAGCTCTTTTAGCTTGGCCACCAATCTTTGTCCTTCAGAGAGAGAATCTTTACGGTCAACAATCTTGGCAAAAACGTCTTCTTTCTTGCCGGCGATTAAGATATCCAGCTTAATCAAATCAGCCGGCCGGTATCCCAGCAATTCGTAATTCATAGAGGCATAACCCTGACTGACGCTTTTTAAGCCGTCATAAAAACCGGCGATAATTCTCCGCAGAGGCGCCTCATAGAAAAAAAAGATTCTTTCCCTGCCGAGATATTCTGTTTTCAAAAAGTTAAATTCCATATTTTTTAACAATTCGGAAACCGGACCCAGATAATTTATTGGAGAAATAATTTCCAGCCTGACCCAAGGATCAAAGGTTTCTTTGATTTCGCTTGGATTTGGCCAGTCAGACGGAGAATAAATAAGAACTTCCTGATCTTTGCTGTTTAAAATTTTATAGACCACAGAGGGAGAGGAGATTATCAGATTCAGCCCGAATTCCCGACGCAGTCTTTCGGAAATTATTTCGGCGTGCAAGGTGCCTAAAAATCCGCCTCGGTATCCTCTGCCCAAACCTTCTTTATTCTCCAATTCATAAGTAAACGCCGAATCGTTCAAGCGCAGTTTAGCCAGAGCGGTTTTTAAAAGATCGAAATCATCCGGATTTTCAGGATACAGCGAAGCAAAAACCATGGGCTTTGGCTCGTGATAGCCGACTAACGCCTCGGGCAATTTTTCATTTTGATTTTTAAATTTTAAATTTATAATAGTGTCGCCAACCCGAATTTTCCCCGGCTCTTTTACTCCGGTGGCGATATAGCCTATTTCACCGGCTTTCAGCTCGCCGGCTGGCTTTAGTTCGGGCTTGAAATAACCGACTTCTTTACTTTGTCCGTCGGTTCTGGTGCCCATTAAATAAATTTTCTCGCCGGTAACGATTTTTCCATCCACTATTCTGACATAGGCTATGACCCCCCGGTAAGGGTCAAATTTTGAATCAAAAATCAGCGCCCGCAAGTCTTTATTTTTCTCCTCTCCGGTCATGCCTTTGGCTGGCGGCACTTTTTCAATAACGGCCGCTAAAAGCTTCTCCACGTTGGTGCCCTGCCTTGCCGAAACTTCAAAAATTTCTTCTTGGGGAACGCCCAACAAAATAGCCAATTCTTCTTTTGTCTCAACAACCCTGGCCTGAGGCATGTCAATTTTATTTATCGCCGGTATAATAATTAAATTTTGCTTCTTGGCAAAGTCCAAATTGGCCAAAGTTTGAGCCTGAATACCCTGGGTAGCGTCAACGAGCAAAATAGCGCCTTCAACCGCCGCCAGGGAACGGGAAACTTCGTAAGAAAAATCCACGTGGCCCGGAGTATCTATCAAATTTAAAATATATCCCTGGTATTCCATCCTGACTGGGTGCATTTTAATGGTGATTCCCTTGCCCCTCTCAAGCTCCATTGCGTCCAAAAACTGAGGCCGCATTTCCCCCTTTGTCACGGTTCCTGTCAACTCCAAAAATCTATCAGCTAAAGTTGATTTTCCGTGATCCACGTGGGCGATTATTACAAAGTTGCGTATGTTATCCATGTATGAAGCGGCTGATGATTTTTAATTTAATAGCTTTGGCTTCGGGAGATTTGAAAAGAGAGGTAGTAAAAAAATAAACTGGAACGCCGACTAAAACAGCGACAAACATAGCCAGCAAAAGCGACCAAAAACTATCGCTTAAAAAAGAAGAAGCAAGAGGAAGCGAAAGAAAAGAAACTGTTCCCATTAAAAAAGCGGCGGGAATAATTTTAAGCGCCGAACTGCCGATTTCTTTTAATCTAAAATCGCCGATTTTTTTGTACAGAAAAACCATCAGTAGAACAAACTGAAAAATACCAGAAAGCGTAAAGGCCAGGGGCAGGCCCAGCACCCTGATATCGCCGATGTTTTTCAGGAAAAACCAATTTTGTAAAAGGTTATGGAGAAAACCAGCTGAAGACAAAATGCCGATAAAATAAAAACTCAAGATAATATTTAAGATTATTGCTGAAAAAACAACAGCGGTCGGCGTGCGGGTGTCCTGCAAGGAGAAAAAGACGCGAGAAAGAAGCGGAACAAAAGAAATCGCCCAAATGCTAAAACAAAACAAACCCAGACTAGCTGAAACCAGCTGAGCCGAAACCTGGCTGAATTCGCCGTGCCTAAGAACGATCTCAACAATCTGGTTTCTTAAGATGAAAATCAGAACGACAATCGGAAAAATTATATAAGCCACCTGGCGAAAACCGCTGGAAAAATCTTTCAAGAATTCTTCTTTCTCGCCGTTGGCCCAGCGCCGGCTTAAAGGAGCGAAAAGAGCGGTGGCAAAAGAAACCCCGATAATTCCAATGGGCACATTCTGGAGATCGTTGGTCAAAGCGAAAATAGAAATTGATCCAGCCCCCAAAACAGAGGCAATAGCGGTCATCACGATTAAGTTTATCTGTCCCCCTGCCACACCCAAAGTGCGCGGCAGCATCAAAAGGAAAACTTTTTTTAAGCCGGGCTCTTTAAAATTAAAAATCTTTTGGTAACGAAAACCGCAGGAAATTGCCGAAGGAATCTGAATTGCCAAATGCAGGAAAGCGCCGAGCAAAACGCCAATAATAATTCCCATAACTCCAAATTTTGGAGCCAAAAATAAAATTCCGAGAATTATCCCCAAATTATATAAAACAGGGGTCAGGCTGTAAATCAGAAAACGGTTGAAATACTGCAAAACGCCGGAAAAAATAGAGCTCAAACCAAAAAGAATCGGGCTTAAAAACATTAAGCGGCTCAGAAAAACCGCCTCTTTCAGCTGGGAATCGGTAAACCCGGGAGTAATCAATTTAATCAAACCTGGAGTGAAAATAAAAAGGAACAAAGAAAGCAGGACCAAAAAAAACAAAAAAACATTTAAAACATTGCTGGTAAATCGCCAAGCTGCTTCTTTGTCCCGGGAAAAAAATTCGGAAAAAAGCGGCAAAAAAGCGACGATAATGCCGCCGGAAATTAAAATTTGGTAAATGAAGTCCGGAATCCGAAAAACCGCGAAATAGACGTCCAACTCTGATCCAGCGCCAAAATTCCTGGCCAATAACCAATTTCTGACAACGCCTAAAAGCCGGCTGATTAAAAAAGAAACGGCTAGGATTCCGGCGGCCGAACTGACGGTTTTAGCTTGAGAATTGAAAAATCCGTTAAAGCTCATACGTATCTATCTTAATCTTTTTAGCCTTACTTTACAAATTTAAAGACGTTATTATCTACTCAAAGGAGGGGCTAAAGCTATTAGCCCTTTAACATAGAAATAAGAAAGGCAGAAGGCGTAAAAATGAAGGAAATAAGAATTTATGGGCAATGGGATCATGATCTTGCAGCGGTAGGTAAAAAGTATGGCGGCGATATAAACGCTCATTCTCATCTTGATAGAGCGAATACTTTTACAAAAGAGCATTTCGCCCATGTAAACATCAGCCCTACGCAAGCCGCGTCGTTCTCGTTGAGGGTGAAACAAGACTTCACCGGCAATCTTCACGACGGCTTAGCTTATCAGCCAGAAGATTTGCGCGAGAGAATGGAACGTGAGATAGAACGGGCGATTTCGCTAGGTACAAAGGAACTGATTTCTTTTATTGATGTTTCGCCAGACATCGGACTCCGGGCGCTGGAAATAGCGATCGGATTAAGAGAGAAGTTTCAGACGCGAATAAAATTCAGGCTCGCCGCTTACCCAATCTTTGGCATCAACAAGCCTGAAAGGTGGGAGATATTCAAAGAAGCGGCTAAAATGGCTGACCTTTTAGGCGGACTTCCCTCCAGAGACGCGCGAGAAGAGGGAAGCGAAGGAGCCGACGAATCAATCAGAAAGATGATTCTTTTGAGCCAAGAGCGCGGTAAAGAAATTCATTTCCAATTGGATCAAAATAACGATCCGGACGAGAGCGAAACAGAGAGGCTGGTCCATGCTGTTCATTGGCTTAAGTCTCCTAAAGTTGAGGGCGTGGAAGGGCCAACCGTCTGGGCAATCCACGTCATTTCGCCATCGTGCTATGACGAGAGCCGATTTCAGAAATTAGTCGAAGGGATGCTAAAAGAAAAAATAGGTGTGGTTTGTTGTCCGTCGGCGGCAATCTCAATGCGCCAGATGAGGAACAAGTTAACACCTACTCATAGCTCCGTAGCCAGAATTTTGGACTTTATGGAGGCTGGCATTCCCGTCCGAATAGGGACAGACAACATTGGCGACGTTTTCATCCCGAGCGGCGACGGAAAGATTGCGAGTGAAGTCTGGCTTGCCAGTAATCTTCTCCGCTTCTACGACGTATCTGTTTGGGCAAAAGTGTGCGCCGGGGTCCCTTTAAATAATATTGACAGGGACTTAATAAAGCATAGTCGTAGCTAGAGAAATCTGCGAATTATGACTTTTCGATGTACCGTCCTCGCGCGAGGACGGCTTTTTTATTTGACAAAGAGGCTTGATATTGTTAAAATATATTTGTCTTGGTGAGTCGGGCGATCGCCCCACATCGCTCTTTTACGAGATACGCGGGGGAGGAAAGTCCGAACTTCTACCCGCCAGAAATGGCGAGGTTAAAAAGGTAGCGGGTAACGCCCGCCGGCCGCAAGGCCAGAGATGCGAACAGAGACGAGTCTCCGCCCAAGGCGGAGGGTGAAACGGCTAAATTCTTACCCGGAAGCAAGAGTAAACCCGAAATTCTGGTATTATATCTAGAATTTTGGTGAAAAGTAACTCGCTTGATCCGCCTTAGCAACAAGGCGAGACAGATAGATGATCGCCTCGTCCGCCTGCGTCCTTCAATAATTTTGGGGACTACGGCGAGACAAGACAGAATTCGGCTTACAGACTCGCCAAGACGCTAAAAAACCCCGACCTTGTGTCGGGGCTTTTTCGTTGATTGAGCAGTAATTGGTTGAGGTTTGACCTCAATCAAACTTCAAAATAATTTGCTGTTTTGGCCGTCTAGCGCTTCGTTGGCTAGCCTATCGGCTTCCTTATTTTTTTCGCGGGAAATAAGAGTAAATTTTATTTTTTTGAAATCAGTTCTTAAATTCCAGATTTCAATAAACAAATCTTTTATCCTGGGCTCTAAAATTTTATATTCGCCGTTTAATTGTTTAACTAAAAGCTCCGAATCGGAACGTATTTCAACTTCCGATATTCCAGCGATTTTTTTGCCAAAAAGGGCTTTAAATTTTTTAAGAGCGAAAATAACCGCCTGATATTCGGCTTCGTTATTGGTCTGGCCCTCGCCTAGATACTCGGAGTATTGTTTAAAAGAATCCCCCTTTTCATTGCAGAAAACAACGCCTATGGCCGAGGGCCCCGGATTTCCCCGAGATCCGCCGTCAGTATATATGGTTATCTTTCTCATAAATTTTTTATTAAACACTCTTTAAATTTTTCCAAATTTTCATTTTTTAACCTGAAACCAGAAGCTTTGGGATGGCCGCCAAAAGTAATAAGAAGCTTTTGGCATTTTTTCATCAAACAAACGCCATTTACTTCCGAAGGATTCCTGACCGTTCCCAGGCTCTCTTTGCCCAAATCTTTAAAAAGGAAAACCGGTTTTTTGTGTTTTTGGACTAAAATTGAGGCCACGGCGGAAATTAGAATTGAATCCCATTCCTTATCCCCCTCAAAAATAATCGCTTCTTTTTTTTCTTCAATTCTAGCCTCAATCTCCTCTAATATGTTTTTGATTTCTCCCCTCTTTTGCTTTCCCCTCTCAACCAAATCCTCAATCATCATTTTTCCACCGGCGCTTGAAGGCAAAGTAAGGAGTTTAAAGGATATTGGCAATCCCCGCCTGACATCTCGGGTATTCAAAAGAGAAATGAGCCTTTGAATTTTTCCTTCAATCTCTCCCGACAAATCTTTTAAGAAAGGAGAATCAAGAATCGCCCGCAACCCAGGACGCCAGGACTTTTCCAAGAGTCTCATTCCCTCTCTGATGAAAGCTACGTTTTCCTCTTCCTTGGGCATCATATCAGCCAAAGTAGAAAGGCAAGCCAGCTCAACAAAATTTTTTCTAAGACTTTCGGGCATTTTTCCGTCAAAAAGCAGGCAAGCTAGCCTAAAAACAATGCCGCAGGCAGACAGCCCCTTGAACGGATATTTGTCTCTGGGTTGTTTCGGATCAACAACGATTGAAGCTTCTGGAATTTTACCCAAGGGTTCGTGGTGGTCAACGATGATCAACTCAAAGCCCATTCTTTTGGCGAGTTTAGCTTCTTTGAAATTGCCGATGCCGCAGTCTAAAACGATCAAAAGAATTTTTTTTAATTTCCCGAATTCTTTTTTAAAAAAGACCAAAGCTGTCCTAGACAGGCCGTAGCCTTCTTTCTCGCGATTGGAAAAATAAAGCGCCGAATTTCTGCCGCCTAAATTATTTATCGCTTCTCTTAAGGTAATAACCGAAGTCACTCCGTCTAAGTCGGAATCGCCAAAAAGAATAATCTTTTCTTTGTTTTCAATTGCTTTCTTTATCCGATCGGCAACTTTTTCAAGATTTTTAATCTCCATTGCACTTAAGCGCCTCGAGCCCAGGCAGTTTTTCTCCGGACAAATACGCCAGCATCGCCCCGCCGCCGGTGGAAATATGGCTGAATTTATTTATCAATCTTTTCTTGTCCAAAAACCAAATTGTCTCGCCGCCGCCGACAACGGAAAAAGCCCGACTTTTAATTATGGCCCTAGCTATAGCCAAGGTGCCTTTCTGAAATTCTTTCTTCTCTACCCTGCCGAATGGCCCATTCCAAAATATTGTTTTGGCGGTTTTAATTTTATCGCAAAAAAACCCAATGTCTTTTTCCCCGATATCCTGACCTTCCTCCCGGGGCATAATGGTTTTTTGAAGATTTTTCAAACAAACTTTGCTTTCCCTTAATTCTTTTTTCAGCAATCCGTTTATCAAAACAAAATCCGCCGCTTCTGATATTTTATCAATCAATTTGACCTTTGTCTCCGCCTTAGCTCCGCCAATAATGGCTAAAAGCGGCCGCTTTGGATTTCGGGAAATTCGGCTTAAATTTTTAATTTCTTTTTCCAGCAAAAAACCGCTAAAACTCGGCAAGAATTTGGGCAAACTGACGACTGAAGCGTGGTTTCTGTGGCAAACTCCAAAAGCATCGTTGATAAAAACATCTCCTAATCTTGCTAGGTCTTTGGCAAAGCTTTCTCTGTTTTCCTCTTCTCCCTTGCAAAATCTCAAATTTTCCAACAAAACTATTTCGCCTTCCGGCTTTTGGCCGATCCAGTCTTTTAAAAATTCAACTTTTTTATTCAATAATTTTCCCAGCCTTTCAGCTACCGGCTTTAAGCTGGCATTCTTATCGCTAAGATGACTAAGCAAAACCAGCCTGGCTTTTTTTGCCAGCAGATACCTGATTGTAGGAATTGTTGCCTTTATCCGAAAACCATCTAAAATTCTTCCTTTCTCGTCAAACGAAACATTAAAATCGCACCTGACCAGAACTCTTTTTTGAAAAAATGAGAAGTTCTTTAATTTTTTCATTGTCCTTCCTTCTCGTCTTTTTTCACATCCCTCAAGGCGTCTTCTAGGGTTTTCCTTAATTCGTCAACGTCAACCTTCGGCCTTTCCGGTCTTAATCCTTGTTTTGGCAATGGCTCTTGCCGCCTTTCTTTTTTGATAATCTCTTCTAGGGAAAAGGGCTTTAAGCCAGGCCGAGGCTCTTCTTTTATCTTCTTCAGACAGGGCTTGCAATAAACCGGACGGGAGCCATCTGGCGGAAAAATGACTTTTGTCCATTTTTGGCAACGGCTGCATTGGGCATCGTACAAAATCTGCTGGGCCGACTGCGAGGACTGCGGAGACTGCGGGGAAGACTGAGTCGTCTCAATAGCGCCAGCCCATTTGGAAATCTTTTCTTCAATAATCTTTTTGAAGGTGCCGTATCTCTCCCGAGAAATCTTGACAATCACCTCGCAGTTTGATTGTTCGAGCTTTGAAATCGGCAATAAAGTCTGGGCCGAAAAAGGCCGGCTGGCAATTCCGTCAACCATCAGCTTTAAATAAATATTATACTTTCCTAAATTGACCAGATTGTCAGCCATAAATTCCGGCATAAATTCCTTTTCCAAAAATTCGGCGTCTTCTGCTCCTACTCTGAAAACGATTATCGTGCCGACGTTTCCGAAAACCGCGTCTTTGACTCTTTCTGACTTCCCGGCCGCCGTCATTTCTTCCAGCTGGCCGATATATTGGTTGGCCAGCATCAAATTCAAGCGGTATTTCCTGGCTTCAGACAAAATAGTCACGAAAGCATCGGTGGCAAAGTTCTGGAATTCGTCAACATACAAATAAAAATCTTTTCTCTGCTCTTCGGGTATGTCCACGCGCGACATAGCAGACAATTGCAATTTCGTAATGACCAAAGCTCCCAAAAGACGAGAATTATCTTCGCCGATCCGCCCCTTTGAGATATTGGCGATTAAAATTTTTCCATCGTCCATCACTTTTCTCATATCAATTTTTGACTTGACTTGGCCGATAATATTTCTGATCAAGGGGTTGGAAATAAACTGGCCTATTTTATTCTGAATGGCGGCAGTTGCTTCGGTTTCATACCTTTGGGTATATTTTGAATATTCCTGCACCCAAAAAGCCCTGACTAAAGGGTCCTGCACCTTATCAACGACTTTTTTCCGGAAATCGGGATCAGCCAGCATTCTATTGACCCCCAAAAGGGTGGAGTTGGGATATTCCAAAAGCGCCAAAATCGCGTTATTCAGAATATATTCCATTCGGGCCGACCAAACATCGGGCCAGATTTTTTTAAAAACCCCCATCAAGCCCGATGCCACTAAGTGGCGATGTTCAGACGACACTTTTTCCATAACATTGAAGGCGATGGGGAAATCAATGTCTGCCGGATTAAAATAAATCACATCGTTTACTCTGTTTGAAGGAATATGGTCTAAAATATTCTCCGCGGCCTCGCCGTGGGGATCAATAAACGCTATGCCTCGACCCGCTTGAATATCCTGGATAGCCATATTTTCAATCATCGCAGTCTTACCCATGCCGGTTTTACCGATAGCGTAAACATGCCTCCGCCGGTCGTCAATTTTAATGCCGAACTTCCGTTTTTGATTGCGGAAGGTTGTTTCGGCAAAAAAATTTATTTCAGCTAAAGACATCATATACCGTTTATTCTACGGGCAACTCGGGCGGAGGACCTTTTTTCACTTCCACTCTGGGAACGCCAGCTACCGGAGCCACCTGCCACGACGGGAAGTGAAAGATTGAAGCCAATTCTTCAATATTCAAAACAAAAACTCCGGGCCACTCGCTATCTAGCGGAAAATAAAGATCGTTTCTCTCGCAATAATTCCTGAATATCCTGCGCTTTCTTAAATAAAGCCTTCTATTGTCAAATAAGGAAACAGGGGGTCGACTCCTAACCTTGGTCATTGACCTGCCCCAGGGAGCCAAAGAATTCATATCAGCTGTATTAAAATTGGCTAAAAACCCAAAACCCAGCCTTAAGTTCGGCTTAAACCAAACATCTTTTTTGCCCATAAAAATAAATCTGATGGCGCAGCTGAAAAAGGGCTTGGATACTTTATTTTCTATCGCCTCAACCACTTTTCTTTCTCCGGGCGTTAAACGCATTTCAGGCGGAATAATTTGCTCTTCCTTGACCTCCTCTTCGGGCGGTTTGCCGAGAAATAAAACATCGGCCGCCTGCAGAAATATGGATTTCGCCTTAGGCTTTTCCGGCCTTTTAGAAAGCTTATCCCTGATTTCTTCCCCCTCTTTAATAAATGGTCCCACCGCGCTTTGAGCAACCGAACAGGCCAAAATTTGAAGCCAGAACTGCTCTCCGGGCTTAATTTTAGACAAGTTTTCCAAAAGAGCAGCCACCGGATCTACCCTTTTTTCTTCCAATGGCTCGGTTTCTGTTTCAAAACTTTTATAGGTTAATAAAGGATAGGGGCTTGGCCTGGCCACTCGGTAATCGGTTGCCCAAAAATCCCAGTCTTTATTCGGCATATCCTGCGGCACGTTTTTGGTATAATCTTCAGCCACCGATATTTCAGCCTCGGGATACTGCGAATAGATGTTAGCTTCAACTGGGTCTCTATATTTTTGATGACAGCGGATATAAAAATGGATGTCGCCGCCGAGAGAAACAATTTCCAGAGCTATGCCCAGCTGAATTTGGCCATCCCACCATTTTTCCATCGGGTTTGGCGGCTCCCAAGTGGCCTGGTGTATGCCTGTCAGAACATTTTCCATAGCCCGAATCGGCTTGACAACATTTTTGGGAATTTTTATTTCCAGAAGAACGGGTTTATATGTTTTTTCCAGCCACCGTTCCTGGCGCCACCAAAGCCACATAAAAGTTGCCGGCTTCCATAAAATAAAAGGCGCCAGAATCCACCACCAAGACTCAAGAAAGCGGATTACCGGCGAAAGTGAAATTGAAAACAAATTAAGTAATTGTTCTGGCGTCATTAATTTTTTTAAAAAATGGTGCTAGCTTTCCCTCACCCAATATTTTCCCTGGGAATCTTTCTGAAAGCAGTCTTTATCGCCAAGATTCAGCAAAATGGTATTTTGAGCGACCATCCTCTGCTTTAAAACCTTGCCGATTATTTCATCTTTGGCCAAAGGCCTGCCTTCTTCTTTTAAAATATTTTGAATCACATCTTTAACCTGGCCGGGCTTGTAGCCCCATTCCTGCAAAGCGTAAATACCCCGGCCGACCAGCACAAACCTAGAATCGCGAATAAGTTCATTATGCACGGTTTGGACCAAACTCCCCTCTATCATTTGAGACAAATCCCGGAAGTGAAGGGGTTTCTGCTCCTTTTTAAAAACCAAATAAGCCTTATCTTTGACTCCTCTGGGGTTTATTTCCGGCCAAATCTTTAAGCCAAAAAGCCCTTCTTTATTTTTTAATATTTTTTTGGAAATTCCCAAATAAGCTTCCAAAACCAAGCCCTTAACCGGCGCAATGGCCGCCACTTCTTTTAAGAAAAGTGGTTTTCCTATTTGCTGAATTTTTTTATAGAGCAAATCAACAGCCTCTTTGGCTTTATTCAGGCCATCCTTGTCGGCCGCCCAAAAAGTCCAGAAATTTTTATTCTCCCTGAACCTCTCAAAACCGCCGTCTAAATTAAGCAGAAAGTAAATTTGATTTTGCCATTTGTCCCCAGCCAAATCACAAAAAGCGTCCTTCTCGTTTTTTAAGCCTCCGAATTTTTGGAAATAAGTCTTGAGATACCGAAAAACTCCTTGGTAATTCTTGATTTTTGGACGAATCTGGGACATTCCGCCTTCTTTAATTTGACGGACCCTCTCTCTGGTAATGCCCAGATCCTTGCCAATAGCTTCCAGAGTCTCACGTTTGCCGCCCTGCAACGCAAAACGGCGCAAAATAATTTCTTTCTGCTTTGAGGACAAATCTTTGATCAGGTCCTGGCAAATTTGATCATAGTTAAATCTCGCCATAATATTGACACCTTTCTTATTTAAACATTTTTAAAAACAACTGTCAATAACCCCGCCCCTATTTTTTCTTTTTCCGATTAAAAAGAGTGACCAGCGCCGGACTGGCGATAAAAATTGATGAGTATGTGCCGGTCGTTATCCCCAATATCAAAACCAAAGAAAAATATTTTAAGGTTTCCCCGCCAACAAAAAATATCGCCAAAAGAACAAATAAAGAAGTTAAAGACGTATTGATTGATCTGATCAAGGTTTGGTTTAAGCTCTTGTTGACAATCAAGTCAAAAGTCTGGCCTGTCCCCCTTAAAATATTTTCCCTTATCCTGTCAAAAACCACGATCGTGTCGTGGACCGAATAACCTAAAATGGTTAAAAGGCCGACAGCAATAGGAATCGTCACCTGGACATGATAAAGCTTGCCCAACCCCGAAAAAACTCCCAAAGGAATTAAAACGTCGTGCAAAAAAGCGACTAAGGCCGCCACTAAGCCGTATTGCCAAGAAGAAATCGGACGGGAAGCCTTTCTAAAGGCTAAGGCGATAAAAAAGATCATCGCGACCAAAACCAAAATAATAAAAAGGTAAGTCTTTCCGGTTAATTCTTTCCCGACAGCCGGCCCTATGGAATCAAAGCTTTTTTCCATCACCTCTACGTCTGCCGCCAGTTTCTGGAGAATCTGCGAATGAGCCGCCTCGTCTATATACTTCATCCTCAAAATCATTCCCTTTTCGCCCGTTGGCTGAACGGTGATTTCTCCCAACCCCAAATCAGCCAATTTTTTCTCAATTTCTAAGTTGGTTGGCCTGTCTTGCTTAAATTCCAAACTCATCACGCTCCCTCCGGTAAAATCAATGCCGAAATTAAGTTTGAAAAAAAATAGGGAAAAAACGCTGGCTAGAATCAAGACGCCGGAAAAAATATAATAAATTTTTCTGTATTTTATAAAATCAATCATAATTTACCACCATATTTTGTTGTTTGCCGCTTTTGTTCCATGAAATAATTTAAGAAGGTTCTGCGTTACAAAAATTGCAGAAAACATGCTTACCAAAACTCCTAAGATAAGAGTAAAAGCAAATCCTTTGACAAAACTTGTGCCGAAAGTAAATAAAATTGAACTGACAATCAGGGTGTTCAAATTGCTGTCTCTAATGGACGGCCAGGCCCTCTTGAAGCCGTCGCTTACGCTGATCAAAAAAGACTTGCCCGTTTTTAGCTCCTCTTTCATTCTTGAAAAAATTAAGATATTGGCGTCCACGGCCATACCGATAGACAAAATAAATCCGGCGATGCCAGCTAAGGTCAGGGTAATTGGTATTAATTTAAACAAGGCGAGAACCAGCGCCACATATATAACCAGAGCAAGAGAAGCCAAAAGACCGGGCAACCGGTAAAAGAAAACCATAAAAATAATGACGATCAAAAACCCGAAAAGCCCGGCTTTTAAGGACTTTTCCAAAGAAACCTTGCCTAAAGTCGGCCCCACTGATTGCTGCGAGATCAGGCTTATGGGCACTGGCAAAGCTCCGGCATTCAAATTCCTGGCTAAAAATTTTGCCTCTTCAATGGCAAAAGATCCTGAAATCTGGGCGTGGCCGCCGGCAATCTTTTCCTGGACAGTCGGAGAAGAAATTAAATTATCGTCAATATAAATCGCCAGTTGCTTGCCAACGTTCTTTTCGGTTATCTGCTCAAAAAGTTCCGCGCCATCATCGTCAAACTCTATCAAAACCACTGGATTAAAGGCCGACTGCGTCAAATCAATTTTAGCCTTTTTCAGGTATCGACCGGTAAGCCCCGTGGTCTGAAAAGGATCCTCAAACCCTTCTTTTTCGCCCTCTTTTAATAACTCATCATTCCTCGCGGCGATTTCTTCATAATTTGGCTTTAATTCTTTAAACTCCAAAAAAGGAGTTTGTCCGATTTGACGTATGGCTTCTTGAGGGTCAATTATGCCGGCTAATTCTACGGACAATCTCTGGCCCTGCACCTGGACAACCGGCTCGGCCACGCCAAAAAAATTAATCCGCCGCTCAATAACGTCTCTTAAGCCGTCCATTGCCTGGTCGCTGTCTTTTTTTTCAATATTTGCTAAATCAGCCTGGTAAAGCAAGTGCGTTCCGCCCTGCAAATCCAAACCAAGCTTAAAGGGCACGTTGGGAAAATTAGGCAATTTTAAGAATTGAGGATAAACAAAATTACCCGCCAAGAAAGCAACCGCAAGAATAATAGCGACAATGATATATGACCTATTTTTCATCTCAATTTATCCAATATACCTCCGCCGCTTCCAAAAATCAAGCGCCTCTGCTTTTACTTTCCGTGGCAATGCTTATACTTCATCGGACGGCCGTCGGGATATTTCGCTCCGCAAGGACAGGGGTCATTGCGTCCAGCTTTCGGCCCGCGCGACAAAGTTTGGCCAGCTGGCGCCGCTTCTTCTTGGCCTGCCGGCCGCATAGAAACTTTCAGAATAGCGTTAACAATGTTCTCTTCTATTAAGGAAAGCAGCTGCTGAAACATCTTATGGCCTTCGTTTTTGTACTCAACCAATGGATCCTGCTGGCCGTAAGCCCGCAGCCTCACAGAATCCCTTAAGTATTCCATATTCTCCAGATGCTCCATCCAAAGCGCGTCTAAAGTCCTCAAAGAGATGAATTTGGCAACCCGATCAAAATTATCCTTCAGCTCTTTGTCTTTTTCGTCAAGAGCCTTATTTGCTTCTTCGCCCTTCGTCCAATTTCTAATTTCTAATTTCCAATCTCTAATCTCAAAAAACTGTTTTCTTTTTTTATAAATCGTTTCGCGGTGCTTATTTAGAACATCGTCGTAATCCAAAATATGCTTTCTTAAATCAAAGTTCAAGCCCTCAACCTTAGACTGCGCGTCGCCGATCGCCCTCGAAACCAAGCCAGATTCAATTGGTTGGTCGTCGGGTATTTTAAGAGCGACCATTAACGATTTAATCTTTTGGCCGCCAAAAACGCGCATTAAGTCGTCTTCCAGGGAAACGTAAAACTGGCTGGAGCCCGGATCGCCCTGCCGGCCGGTTCGGCCCCGAAGCTGATCGTCAATACGCCGGGCTTCATGGCGCTCGGTACCGATCACAAAAAGGCCGCCAAGCCCTTTAACCCTTTCAACCTCGTCAGGATTTGGCGGATTCCCGCCGAGAATAATGTCAACTCCCCGACCAGCCATATTGGTGGCTATAGTAACTTGGCCCAGGCGGCCAGCTTGAGCGATAACCTCTCCTTCTCTTTCATGGTGCTTTGCGTTTAAAATTTGATAAGGAACGCCTTCTCTGTCTAATAATTTTCCCAAATACTCGTTTTTTTCAATTGAAGTAGTCCCAACCAAAACCGGCTGGCCCAAATCGTGCTTATTTTTAATTTCCTGCACCACGGCTTTAAACTTGCCCGCGGTATTTTTGTAAATACGATCTGGCAAATCTTTGCGAATCAGCGGTTTGTTGGTGGGTACCGTAATCACATCCAGTTTATAGACTTTATCAAACTCTTCGGCGGAAGTCTGGGCGGTGCCGGTCATACCAGCCAATTTTTTATACAATCTGAAATAATTCTGAAAGGTGACGGAAGCCAAAGTCAAAGATTCTGGCTGGACTCTTACACCCTCCTTGGCCTCAATAGCCTGATGCAGGCCTCCTGACCAGCGCCGGCCGGGCATCAGCCGGCCCGTAAACTCGTCAACAATAACGACTTCTCCGTTTTTTACAACATAATCGCGATCTTTTCTAAAGAGCGCTTCAGCTCTCAAGGCCTGTTCCAAATGGTGAAGATACTTTATCCCCTTTTCTTCGTATATATTGCCGCCGCCTAAAATTTTCTCAATTTTATTAATGCCTGCCTCGGTCAGAGTGACTGCTTTCATTTTTTCGTCAATTTCATAGTCGGTTTTGGCATCCAAACGAGGAATGATTCTTGCGAATTCCTGGTACCATTTTGAACTTTCGGTATCAGGAGCGGAAATAATCAAAGGCGTTCTGGCTTCGTCAATTAAAATTGAGTCCACTTCGTCAACAATGGCGTAATTTAAATCGCGCTGCGATCTTTGCAAAGCGTCGTAAGCCAAATTATCGCGCAGATAATCAAAGCCGAACTCGTTGTTCGTCCCGTAGGTGATGTCGGCGAGGTACGCTTCTCTCCTTGAGCATGGTTTCAGAAAATCATCAACCACATAAAATCCGCCCAGCTCATCCCGCTTTTTTTCTTTTTCTTCTGCCGGTTTTTTGAATTCGGGATCGTACAAAAAAGAATTTTCGTGATTCAAACAGCCGACAGAGAGTCCTAAAACATGAAAAATCTGGCCCATCCAAACCGCATCGCGCCGAGACAAATAATCATTAACCGTTACCAAATGGCATCCCTTTCCCGTCAAAGCGTTTAAATATAGCGGCAAGGTAGCGGTTAAGGTTTTTCCTTCGCCAGTTTTCATTTCCGCAATTTTTCCCTCATACAAGACAATACCACCCATTAGTTGAACGTCGAAATGCCGCTGGCCCAAAGTCCTCTTGGCCGCTTCCCGAACCAAAGCAAAGGCTTCGGGCAAAATATTGTCAGAAGCCTGTCCCCCGCTTAATTTTTCCTTCAATTCCAGAGTCTTTTCTTTCAGTTTTTCATCAGAAAAACTTTCAAGATTACTCTCAAAAGAATTTATTTTTTTAATAATTAGGCTAAGGGTTTTTAAATATTTCCCGTTGGCATCGCCGAAAATTTTAGATAAAATTGACATAGAATTACTTATTATACATAATTTTCTCCAAAATAAAAATTCTCTCCAGCCGGAGAAAATTTTAGCAGTCGTTTTAAAAAATTACTCCGGGTATTTTACTTCGAAAAAAATGACGTCTTTTTCGGCAACGGCGAAAGCTTCCAGCAGGTAATTTTTAACTTTCAAAGGGTCGTATGACTTGCAGGAAAAAATATCAACCGCCATCTCCTTGGTCTCGGAAAAAGTGTGCATGGAAATATGCGAAAAATCAATGATGGCGAAAGCTGAAAATCCGGGATTGTAATCCATGCCCCTGGCGACAACCGGCCCAAACAAAACTTTCATCTCGCAAAGATCAACGAGCTTCAGTAAAATTTTTTTAATTAAATCTTCATCGTTTAATTTTCCAACGTCAATGTTCTTGGCGTCAAAAATATAATGAAATCTGTGAATATTTTTAGCTTCTTTGGAAGCCGCTTAATTTATTATTAAAATAATAATACAACATCCAAAAGATAAATCAAGAAAAAACCCCGCTCCCCGCGCAGTTTGAATTTTAGTTAAGCAAATCTGCCCGAAAGCATTTTTTTATTTTCGCCTAACTTTAATTCCAGCCGCATAGGGAGCGGGGTCAAGAAAAGACTATTTCTTTTTCTTCTTTTTTTTCTTTGCCATTTTTTTTCTACTACGAGCAGAATTTTAATTTATTTTTGGCAAATAGCCGACCACTATTTGTGAAACTTTCGCTATCTACCTTTATTTTTTCATTTTTAAAAAT
>JAZDGI010000020.1:0-7080 GCA_043807085.1 bacterium
ATCTTGACCACGGTAAGTCTTTAGAGTATATTAGAGGGGCGATTGAAGCAGGTTACGACGCGGTTCATTTTGACGGCTCTCAATTGCCTTTGGAAGAAAATATTAGAATCACTAAAGAAGTTGTAAAACTGGCAAGAAAGAAAGGGATTTTGACAGAAGGGGAAGTCGGAGTGATCGGCGGAGAATTAACCCGGCCAGAAGAAGCGGCCAAATTCGTCAAAGAAACAAAAGTTGATAATTTAGCCGTGAATCTGGGCACTTTGCACGGGATGCCAGAAAAATGGGAGGATTTTGAAACTATTGATCTTGAGAGACTAAAAGAGATAAAAGAGGCGGCTGGTAATATTGGCTTGGTTCTGCACGGCGGCTCGGGAGTTTCGGCAGAGGAAATCAAGAAAGCAATCAAACAAGGAATCGTTAAGATCAACATTAGCAGCGAATTGCGCTCGGCGTTTACGAAAACCTTAAAAGAGGTTTTGGCAAAAAATCCGGGAGAGATGATTCCTTATAAATATATGCCGGCGGTAATCGACGGCGTTCAAAAGATAGTTGAAGAAAAAATAAAATTATTTAATTTTTATGCTGACTCTAACGGCTAAAATTCGCCAAACAATGGGCGGAAAAACAAAAAACCTTCGGAAAAAGGGCGTTTTGCCTGCTGTAATCTACGGCTCAAAGATAAAAAAATCTTTACCCCTGGAAGTTGACGCTAAAGAATTCAGCAAGGTTTACAAAGAAGTTCAGGAAAGCGGCTTGGTTTCCGTTATGGTAAAAGATGAAGAGTTTTTGGCTTTGGTTCATGATGTGGCCAGGGATTATCTGACCGGAGATCCTATTCATGTTGATTTTTATCAGCCAGCCCTGGAGAAAGAGATAGAGGTTAATATTCCCTTGGTTTTTGAGGGCGAAGCGCCGGCAGTCAAAGATTTGGGAGGAACTTTCGTAAAATTCATTTCTGAAATTCAGGTCCAGGCCAAGCCCCAGAATTTGCCAAGGGAAATCAAAGTAAAAATTGAAAAGCTTAAAAGTTTTGAAGACGCTATTTTGATTAAAGATTTGGAGCTGCCAATGAATGTCAAAGTTTTAAAGGATCCTCAAGAAATAATTGCCTCGGTTTTGGCGCCGGAAAAAGAAGAGCAGCCAAAGGAGGCGGCGCCAGAATCAGCCGCATCGGTGCCGGTTGACGAAAAAGCCGGCGAAGCTAAAGCTAAAGAGGCGGCGCCTGCTGAAGCTATGGAAAAAGCAAAGCAAAAAACATAACTTTTCTGCAAATGGCTTTTCTTTTTCAAAGAATACTTTTAGTTCTCTGCCTGCTTTTAGCTTTGGTTTCGCCAGATATTAATATTTCCGCCCAAACTCCGGCCGAAGAGAGGCAGGCTCTTGAAGACGAGCTGAAAAAACTGGAAACAGAGATTGCGCAATACGAAAAAGACATTGCCAAGACGCAGAGTGAGAAAAACACTCTCAAGAGCCAAATTTCTGTTTTGAAATCAAAAATTGCGAAACTGGACCTTCAGATAAGACAGAGCAACGCGATGATCGGCGACTTAACCCTGCAGATTGCCGACACGCAAAAATCAATAAATCAAACCAGCGATAAAATTAAGGAATCTCAATCTGGCCTGGCTGCGATTTTGCAAACCATATATCAATCCGACAGAAAATCTCTGGTTGAAATTTTGCTTTCCGAAAGAGAAGTTTCGGATTTTTTTGACGATTTGGCTAATTTGGAAGCCTTGAGCTCCAAGGCTCATGATTTTTTAAAGACAATCAAAAGTTTAAAAGTATCGCTTGAGGACCAGAAGCAGGCTTTAGACGACGAAAAAATCGATTTAAAAAACTTGGTGGAAATCCAGATACTGCAAAAACAGGAGAGTCAGAGCACGGAAAAAGAAAAAAATTCTTTTCTCGCCCTGACCGAGGCCCAGTACCAAAAAATGCTTAAAGACAAAGAGGGAATGCAGCAAAGAGCGTCCGAAATCAAAGCGAGAATTTTTGAACTGATCGGCGTGCCCGAAGCCCCGACTTTCGGCGAGGCTTACGCTCTAGCCAAAGAAGTGGAAAAAATTACCGGCGTAAGATCGGTTTTGATCTTAGCCGTCTTGACGCAAGAATCAAATATCGGGAAAAACGTCGGCCAGTGCTATCTGAAAAATCCCAATACCGGTAGCGGTGTCATCGCTTTTAACGGAAAAGAAGTCAAAAACGTTATGAAGCCGACGAGAGATGTTCAGCCATTTTTGGAAATAACCAAAGGGCTGGGCCGCGATCCTTATAATACGCCGGTTTCCTGCCCAATTCCGGCGGTTGGAGGATATGGCGGAGCAATGGGGCCTGCTCAATTTATTCCGTCTACCTGGATGCTTTATCGCGACCGGCTGGAAGCCTCAATTAACAGGCCGGCTGATCCCTGGAATATCAAAGACGCTTTTTTGGCGTCGGCTTTATATCTGGCTGATGCCGGAGCTAAAAATCAAACGTATAACAGTGAGTGGCGGGCGGCAATGATTTATTTTTCCGGCGGCACCAACGTAAAATACCGCTTTTACGGCGATTCGGTAATGTCTATCGTTACGCAATACGAAAAAGACATTAAAGAGATTGAAGGGATTTGAAAATTGGATCTAGGTTTCCGTTGATGATACCCTCAATGTCGTGAAAAGATTTTTTTATCCGGTGATCGGTGACTCGGTCCTGGGGAAAATTATAGGTGCGAATTTTTTCAGCGCGTTTAGCCCAGCCAATTTGGCTTTTTCTCTCTTGACTCATTTTTTCCATTTCCTGACTTTCTTTTCTTTCCAAAAGCTTGGCTTCTAGAATAGACATCGCGTTTTCTTTGTTTTGCAGCAGATTTCTTTCGGTTTGAGAGGTAACCACGAGTCCGCTTGGCAAGTGAGTTATCCTGACCGCTGTTTCTCTTTTATTAACATATTGGCCGCCGGGTCCCGAAGCTTTGTAAACATCTGTTCTCAGATCGTTGGGACTGATTTTAATTTCGGTTTTTTCTGGTTTGGGTAAGACAGCGACAGTGGCAGTTGAGGTATGGACGCGGCCGTTTTTTTCTGTCGCCGGAATACGCTGGACGCGATGGACGCCAGCTTCATATTTCATTTTGGAAAAAACTCTGCCATTGCTTAACTCAAAGACAATCTCTTTGAATCCGCCCAGCTCGCTAGGGCTGGAATCTAAAATTTTTTGCTTCCAGCTGGATATTCTGGCGTATTTTGAATACATTCTGAATAAGTCGCCGGCAAAAAGCGCAGACTCTTGGCCACCCGTTCCCGCCCTTATTTCTATTATGGCTGCTCGGAATTTGTCTGGGGCTTCTTTTTCGTCTTTCTTCTCGCGTTGATTTTCTGTCAGATTTTTGAGTTCGTTCTCTATCGCGGCTTTCCGTCCGAGGAGATTATTTAAATCTTCTTTGGCTAGCGAAGTAAGCTCCTGATCTTCGCCGGCCGTTAAAATAGCCTTATTCTCCTGAATTTGGTTTTCAATCTCGGCAATTTCTTTTTGTTTTTCCAGTATTTTTTCTATCTCCTTTTTCTTTTTTGACAATTCTTCAAATTTTTCCCAATCGGAAATCAACCCGGGATCGCCGAGCTGCCGCAGGAGTTCATTATATTCTTTTTTTATCGCTTCAAAATCAGCCATTATTTCTTAACTTTTTTTGCCGCCACTCTTTTCCTAAACTTTTCCACTCTTCCCATTGTATCAATCATTTTTTCCTTGCCGGTATAAAAAGGATGACACTTTGAGCAAACTTCCACCTCAATAAACTCTTTGGTTGAGCCAACCCGAAAACTGTTGCCGCAGGCGCATTTAACCTCGGCATTATGAAAATATTGCGGATGGATGTCTTTTTTCATCAAGTTAACATTAACAGACTTGTTTCTTTTTTTCAAGTATGGTAAAAATAAAGATATGCTAGAAACGAAAGATTTAAATTTTGATCAGGAAGAAATGGCCCGAGCGGGCCTGCACTTCGGACATAGGGTTTCCAGAGTTCATCCCAAAATGAAACCTTTTTTGTATGGAGTCAGAAACGGGGTTCATATCATTGATTTGGCCAGAACCGCGGAGTTTCTTGGGGAAGCATTGGAATTCATCAAAGGACTTGTCGCCGAGGGCAAAACTCTGCTTTTAGTGGGAACAAAAATCCAGGCAAAAGAGTTGGTTAAAGATATAGCCTTGGAATGCGGCTTGCCATATGTCGCGGAAAGATGGCTAGGAGGAACTTTTACTAATTTTGAAACATTTAAAAAAAGGATGAAATATTTCAAGGACCTCGAGTCAAAAAAAGCGGCTGGGGAGCTGGAAAAATATACCAAAAAAGAAAAGGCTAAGATTGACAAGGAATTGAAAAATTTAGAAATTAAATTCGGGGGAATAAAAAACTTGGAAAAGCTTCCCGATGCGGTTTTGGTTCTTGATATGAAAAAAGACGAACTGGCCATAAAGGAGGCAAAGTTAAGAGGCGTAAAGGTTGTCGGAATTTCAGACACCGACATCAATCCCGAATTGGTTGATTATTTTATTCCGGGAAACGATGACGCGATCAGCTCGATAAAGTATATTTTGGAAAAAGTAAAAGAAGTCATAAAAAATGGTCAGCATTGATCAATTAAAAAGACTGCGGGAAGAAACTGGCGTTTCTTTGGCTGAATGCAAAAAAGCCTTAGAAGAAGCAGGCGGCGATTTGTCCTCGGCCAAAGAAATTCTGAAAAAGTGGGGCAAGGAGCTGGCTCAAAAAAAATCCGATAGAGAAACCACGCAGGGAATAATTGACAGCTATATCCATCCGAACAAAAAAGTCGGGGCGATAATCAAACTCCGCTGCGAAACTGATTTTGTGGCTAAGTCTCCTGATTTCCAAACATTAGCCCACGAGCTTTGCCTGCAGATTGCCGCAATTGATCCTGAAGAATCGCCGGTTTTGGAGCAGCCCTGGATTAAAGATCAGTCAAAAACCATTAAGGATTTGATGGAAGAATACGTTGCCAAGTTAGGCGAAAATATTGTTTTGGAAAAATTTATCCGTTATTCGTTATGACGACCTTCGGGACAATTTCTCAAATAGCGCTTATTTTCAGCAGCTTGGGGATGATCGGCTTTATAGCCAGGAAGGTTCCCGCTCTTTTGAAGTTTTCCAAAACCGAAGGGCGCATCCGCAAGCCAGGGATTTTTTATTCAAAATTAAAACAAAAAGCAAAAAATATTTCTCTTTTCAGATATTTTTCGGCCTACGAGGTATTGCTCCAAAAAATTTTGTTTCAGATCAGAATTTTGACATTAAAAACTGACAGCAAAACTTTTAATTGGCTCCGTCAGCTGCGTGAAAAATCAAAAACAAAAAAAATCAACAGCGATAACTACTGGCAAAAGCTCAAAAAAATCAAAAAAGAAATTTGATATGCCGGGATAGCTCAGTGGTAGAGCAGCGCTTTTGTAAAGCGAAGGTCGGGGGTTCAAATCCTCTTCCCGGCTCCGTGAATATGAAAATAATTTTGGGTTCGGCGTCAAAATGGCGGAAGCAAATTTTAGAGAGAATGGGGTATGAGTTTGAGGTAATAGTCGCGGATATTGACGAAAAAGCCATTCGTTTTACAGATCCTGAACAGTTAGTACTGGCCTTGGCTAACGCCAAGGCTGCGGCGCTTCTGCCTAAAATTAAGGAGGAAGCAATTTTGATAACATCTGATCAGGTGGATGTTTGCAACGGCGAAATCAGAGAGAAGCCGAAAGACGCAGAGCAAGCCCGAGAATTTTTGCAAAGTTATAATAAATATCCGGCTGAGGCGATTACTGCCGTAGTGGCAATTAATACCGCCAGTCAAAAAAAGAGGGAAGGCGTGGACATTGCTAGGGTTTGGTTTCGTCCTATTCCTGAAAATAAAATTGATCAGCTGATTGCCGACAGCCTCCTGTTTTCTTGCGCCGGAGGGTTTTGCGTCCTTCATCCTTTGTTCAAAGATTGTATAGAAAAAATTGAGGGCGACATTGACAGCGTTGCCGGCCTGCCAAAAGAATTAACCCGGCGGCTATTGACAGAGGTTTTTGAAGGAGTAATATAATAATGGAAATAGTCAGCGATTAAAAAAAATATTATGACTATGGAAGATACCGAAAAAGGGCCTTGCTGCTAGGAAAAAAAGCAGCGCGAAGAGAACTGGGATCAGGAGAATCTCTTCCTGATTTTTTGTTCGCTTTCGGCCGACCGAACGGAAAGGACCTTGAAAATTTAATAAGACCAGGTTTTTTAAGTTGCTCCGATAAATTTTTTCAGAGGATTTGATCCTGGTCCAGGATGAACGTTAGCGGCGTGGATACTGGCATGCAAGTCAAACGGTCCCGCGGAGCTCGCAAGAGCGAAGTGGGATAGTGGCGAACGGGTTAGTAACACGTAGGTATCTTCCCCAAAGCCGGGCATAATTCCGCGAAAGCGGAACTAATTCCCGATAGTCTCGCGAGAGTAAAGACGCAAGTCGCTTTGGGATGGGCCTGCGGCCTATCAGCTAGTTGGTGAGGTAATGGCTCACCAAGGCTATGACGGGTAGGGGAAGTGAGAGCTTGTTCCCCAACAAGGGCACTGAGACACGGGCCCTACTCCTACGGGAGGCAGCAGTCGAGAATATTGGTCAATGGGGGAAACCCTGAACCAGCGACGCCGCGTGCAGGAAGAAGGTCTTAGGATTGTAAACTGCTTTTGCCATTGAATAAGTCGCAAGACTGAATGTAAATGGTGAATAAGTGGGTGCAAATTCTGTGCCAGCAGCCGCGGTAATACAGAACCCACAAACGTTATCCGGATTTATTGGGCGTAAAGAGTCTGTAGGCGTCCCGTTAGGTTTTCTGTTAAATATCTAGGGCTTAACCTTAGAGGTGCAGAAAAAACCGGCGGGATAGAGGGCGCTAGAGGCTGATGGAACGGTCGGTGTAGGGGTGAAATCCGTTGATATCGACCGGAACACCAAAAGCGAAGGCAATCAGCTGGGGTGACCCTGACGTTGAGAGACGAAAGCGTGGGGAGCAAAAAGGATTAGATACCCTTGTAGTCCACGCCCTAAACGATGGACACTGGCT